>BTQB01000212.1:0-4958 GCA_036985655.1 Anaerolineae bacterium
AGCATCAATTTCTTCGTCGGGCGTTGGTCGAAAGGGTGATTTTTCTCCTCTGACAATGGCCAGACCATCACTTGCGTCAATATTTTCTGGATCTAAGGAGAGCACCTGGAGATAAGCCGCTTCTTCCTCAACCGGATCCTTCAGCACTCTTGCCAACCCTAGCCAGGCATCTACCGTATCCGGGGATTCCGAGATTACATGCCGATAGAGCTCCTCAGCGGCCGCGCGCTTTCCAGCACTCTCAGTGCGTTTTGCCTGTCTTAGGAGGGAGCGAATTCGAGGGGTGTTGCCATCCATTATTCAATAACTTTCGCCTTTCTGGACCAATAACTTAGTCGCTGCATTAACCGGTGATAAAAATAGTTGGGACCATCGACCCTTGTGAATAGACTCTCACATTTGTGTTTCTTGATAATAACCTCGTCGCCGCTTATCAGGCTCACTGTATTCTGTCCATCTGCGGTCGCAATCGCCTGGTGCTCCATCTCGACCTTAATTTTTACAACCGCATCCTGATATAGAACAAGCGGCCGATCGAAACTCAAATGTGGTGCAACTGGTAATACCAGAAAATTTTGCAGCTGGGGCGGCAGTAATGGGCCGCCAGCAGCCATCGAGTAGGCTGTAGATCCGGTTGGCGTTGCCGTAATTAGGCCGTCGGCCGTGTAACTGATCACAAGATCATCATCAACAAAGAGGTGAAAGCGCACCACCCGCACCATCGATGCGCGGCTAACTACGACATCATTCAAACCAATCATATTAGCTATCTCGGAACCATCCCTCAGTACTGACCCTTTTAGCATTAGACGTCTTTCAATCCAGTAATTCCCATCTATAACCTGGGATAATTTTTCTTGCCAGGCTCTCGGCGTTGCCTCGCTGAGAAAACCAACCCGTCCCAGATTAACACCGAATACCGGCACCTTCAGAGGGGCAGCAAGACGGGCAGCTTTCAGGATAGTTCCATCACCGCCAAGCACCACCAATACATCTACATCGGCTGCCCCAGACAATATTTCTGGTGGATCATCTACGGAAGCCACGAATATTTCAGTAATCCGGCTGACTAACCATTTTTCGATGGTTTCAGCCAGCAATGGCGCCGCTTTGACGCTCGGATTAAATAAAATACCTACAGTGGACAGTGGAATCGTCATAGGTTGATCCCGCCAACCTCCATCCAGGCTACTATCTTTTCCTTCTTCACCGATGTTTGCTCGCCATTATCCATTCGTCTAACGGTCACCTCTCCCGTTTCTAATTCATCACTTCCGATAATTAATACGAAATCAACCCCATGCCGGTTTGCTTCCCTCATTTGGCTCTTCATGCTTCGT
This sequence comes from Anaerolineae bacterium, assembly GCA_036985655.1. Lineage (GTDB taxonomy): Bacteria > Chloroflexota > Anaerolineae > Promineifilales > Promineifilaceae > UBA11865. The sequence goes on from BTQB01000212.1 coordinate 1,341, forward strand.
CTATCCATCGCAAAAGCTATACGCGTCCCAAAACCACTCTCCCTCAGCAGGAAGGCCAGCTCTAACGCAGCCTCTTTTGTCTCGCCCCCAAAGTGGGCTACCAAGATATTAGGCAGGGGCTGCTCGGGCGGGGCGATGCCTTGCCGCTTTAACCCAATAACGATGCGATCTATACCGATGCCGACGCCTACTCCCGGCGTTGGCGGACCCCCGATAGCTTCGGCCAGGCCATCATATCGTCCCCCGCCACAAAGAGCAGCCTGAGCCCCGATGGCCTCATCCCATAGCTCAAACACTGTCTTAGTATAATAATCTATACCGCGAACTATCCGATAGTTTAAATTGTAAGGTTCATTCAAGAAATCCAGGTATCGTCGCAGCATAGCAAAATGATCCGAACATTCAGGGCATAAATAATCGACTATCTTTGGCGCATCAGCCAGTATTTCCTCCATGCCCGGTTCCTTGCTATCAAGCACCCTTAACGGATTTCTCTCTAAACGCTGCTTATCAATGGGTGACAGCATCTCGCTAAAGCTAAGAAGATATTCTCTCAGAACCTCGATGTAGCCAGGCTTGCATTTAGGACACCCAGTACTATTCAATTGGAAGATTAAGCTCTTGTAACCCAGCTCTTTGTGAAGGTTCAAGGCCAACATCATAATTTCCAAATCAGCGGCCGGATCAATCTCATTCAATATTTCTATATTGAACTGGCTGTGTTGGCGAAACCGACCAGCTTGTGGTCGCTCTCGGCGAAATACAGGACCGATGGTGTAAATCTTAACCGGCTGCGTCCAGCTCGCCATTCCATTTTCTAAATAAGCACGAACAAAACCAGCGGTAAATTCCGGCCGCAATGTTACACTCGTACCATCCTCTTCCGAGATTGTATACATCTCTTTCTTAACAAAGAAGTCTGAAGTTGTACCAACGCCTCGGGTGAATAACTCCGTATATTCGATAATAGGAATGTCCAGGCGAAGGAACCCATATCGTTGGGCCAGGTTATTTGCCTTATCGATAATCAGGTCCCAATAGCGACGATCTTCGGGCAGAATGTCCTTCATACCCGTTGCTTTTTGAATGGATGCCAAAACTACCTCCTATAAGCAGGAAAGCAGGTGATATTATAACCATCCCAGAGTGCATGCCAACCGCCAGCAAAACCGTCCATGGACTATTCTAATCCATTGGGACTGCTTACAGAAGGCAGCCACATTAATTTCGCTAGCTCAATGAGTCTCTCGCCTTGGATCTTGAGTCAGTTTGACTCCTTGCCTGTTATATTAGCCAGCAATTTTCTTCCTCCACGTACGGATATTAGAAATCCTGTAAATCAACAGGTCATTGGCCCAACTTGAAAAATTATGGGTATAGCAATACTTTGCGAACACCTGGAGTTCTGGCGTATTCAAAGGCAGATAGCCCCTCTCGTAGAGAATATTCCCCATCGATCAATGGCTTTACTTCTAAGGCCTTGTTGGCTAGCAGCCTTATTGCAGGTTCAAACGGACCACATCGAGAGCCCACGACATTGATCTCGCTGACAACAATTTTAGTCAATTCGGCGGTGGTTTTCCCGCTGAACGTGCTCTTTAGAACGAGAGTGCCTCGGGGACGAACTATTCTTAGCGCCTGCTGCAGGCCCATTTCATTGCCTGTCGCCTCGACCACAATATCAAAATGATCGCTATCAACCGCGCTAACCAAATCCGTTTCCAATCCTAAGGAATCCGCAAGGTTAAGAGAGTTCTTACTGCGCCCGAGCATGATGACTTCATTTCCATCCAGGCCCAACACCTGGCCGATCAACATCCCTAACTTGCCAGGTCCTATAACAGCAGCCTTTTTAGAAGGCGGCAAAATGATCTGTTCTCGAATGCGAAGGGCCGCCGCAATGGGTTCAGTAAACACGGCCTCTCTATCCGAAAGTGTATCCGGAACATTGTAGAGGTTTTTTAGTGGTAAAACGATAAAATCTGCGAAAGCGCCATCATGATCGATAATACCGAGAACAGTTCGATTTGAGCAGTGCTCAGGTCCTTCTGCCTGGCATTGGAGACAGTGACCGCAGCCCAGATTTATACTTCCGACCACCCGCCGGCCAATCCACTTCTCATCTACCGATTCCTGCACCATGCCAACGAATTCATGTCCAGGAACACCCTTAAAGCCAGCATAACCTCGTACTAATTCCAAATCAGTGGAACATATTCCCGCGCAGGTAATACGAATTAAGGCTTGATCACTCGTAGGCGAGGGAATTGGATAATCGCTAAGATAGGTAATCGAACCATCTTCCAGATACAATGCTTGCATCGATACCATCCTAAGTACTACGGCTCAGGCGTCTCCCCTGGCGCTGGCGTAGGTGTGATTGCATCATCCTTGCCATTTTCATTTTCCCGAGCAAGAACTGCTTGCTCTAAGAGCTCTTCTAATAATCTATCAACCAAATCCATTGTTTCCCTTTTAAGAGGGGCTGCACCGTCAGACCAGCCAACGCTGTAAACGATATCAAACCCCCTAACAAACAGAAGATTGTCTGCTTGAGTGTCAGCGAAGACAGCTGCTCCTTTTTTGAGGTTCCCATCATCTAGAAGTATAGATGTTAAACTTATTATGTTTGAAACAGTAATTGTTTGAGTGTAAACAATCCCCTTGGAGTCTACCAGGTTGACAGCTCCATCATTAAGCAAACTCATTTGGCTGCCATCACTCGTCTGGTAATGTATCAAACTTCTCAAAGGAATCACTTTGGCGGGCTCATCCTCAATTGCCCTTGCTAAAACTTCACCAACCTTTGTGTCTAGCTCTAAATAGAGTGGCAACAGATTTGTGGGTAATGAAAGTTCAGGGCAGACAAATTTGATATGCTTTGGTATATCAGTCATATCAATATAAAGCGTCTCCAGGCCAGCGCCTGATGGACATGGCGCCGAGTAGCCATCTGATAAATCTTCTATTGCTAGATCTGCCAATAGGCTTCTAATTTTGTTGACAAATTCCCCATCGTCTGTCGGGTCGGGCACTTCTCCATCGATTGCGGACCAGTGCCAAAGAACGCCATCTGACGTAAGGGCGAGTGTATGGGCCGCCCGATATGGCGTCGCACTACGACGAAACCCCAACACCGTGTTTTCAGGAAAATGGGGCTGTATATTAGCAGCAGTAAAATTTTCCAGGCTCGCCAACATTTGTGTATCAGTTAACCAACCCTGATCTTGAAGGTCAGCGAGCGGCAGGTTGTAGGATAATTGAACGCAGTTGGGGCACTCTTCAGGCAGCGAACCCAGGGTGAGTTCTGGCAGCGCTCGCTGGAGTTCGTAAATAACGCCGATTTGATCTCGCAGAGTTACAACCTCTCCGGTTGCTTCATCTGTCAACTCCAAGACACTGGAGACATTGGCACGCATGGATCGTTCCAGACCAATAGATGGAATCGTATACGTTAATTCGACTACCGTCTGATCAAAAGCAATTGGCGTATTTGGTACATCTGTGGGAAATGGCGGGATCGTCTCGGTCGGCAAGGGTGTTGGTAGCGGCGTTCTGGTTGGATATAGCGTTGGTAGAATCCGAGTCGCGGGTACATGTTTGCTTCCAATCGGGCTG
>BTQB01000213.1:0-4943 GCA_036985655.1 Anaerolineae bacterium
CTATTATTCTCGTGGATCAGGAGATACGAGAAGCCTTAAAAATTGCCGATTATGTTTACGTATTGGAACTCGGCCGCAATAAATTTGATGGACCTGTTGAGGAGTTTACCGATTTGGAAAAAGCCTTTTGGGTGTAGCTTTCTTTCGCCCGATCAGCTTCACAAAAAGGCGTCCTCTCTGCTGGTTAAGGAATTTCTTATAGGCGGCATCCAACGGAGAAACGGTCATTATCAAGGCATCTTCACGTTTTTGATAATATCGAATTCGCTCTCCAACTACCCTAAATAAGTACTTCTTATAAAGGGATTGGGCTACGGTATTGCCCCGGCGAACCTCCAGGGTGGCTAACTGGGCACTCTCCTTGTAGCAAAGAAGGAGCATATTTAATAGTAGCATTTCCCCGAGCCCTTGACCTTTCCAATGTGAATGGACAGCGATGGTGCTGACATGGGCTTCATCAACCAGCCGCCAGTAGCCGCCATAACCAACTATCTGACCGGGCTGATCGCCAATATGGGCGGATAAAACCTGGTAATTGGCTAAACGATTCCGGGTTATCTCGTGCTCATAGGCGCTGGCCCTCCACGGCACAGGAAAGGCCTCTTTCTCAATCTTCATGATTGCGGGGATGTCCGAAAGCCGCATAGCTCGAAGCCGGTATGGCATTGGTGGCTTGAGCATTGTCATTCTTTGGGACCAGAGAACGTTGCGGCCGGATCTCTTAGATAGATCGGCTTCAGCTCCTCAGGATTATCTGTCCAACCACGCCGCAGGCGATTCCAGCCAATTTCGGCCAGGTAACCGGCCCGCCGGATGGTTGACGCGGGGCTGGTAACTTTTAGCTGTTTCTTGACATTTCGGATTAGGCGTCTCCCGGCCGGTGTTATTTCACCAGCAATCGTGGCCGGTCCTTCTATCCGGTGAAGCAACTCCTCCCATGTTTCGATGGCTGGATCCTCTGCACTTTCCCATCCCTTCCCAACGGACCAGATATAATTGTTTGTGCAGATCCGGCTTCTTCCCGCTTCTGCGACGATAATCAATGTTCCTTCGCATCTAGGTAGAGCGCTGGCCAAAATATCCAGGGTTGGCACACCGATAAGTTGAAGTTGATTTGCCAGCGAAAGCCCCTTGGCAAAGCCCAAGCCTATACGGAGACCGGTGTAGGATCCAGGGCCAATAGCCACGGCGACGGCTGATAAATCCGCGGCCGAAAGCGCCGATCTACTCAGCATCTGGACCACAGCAGGGGCCAGCTCAACTGTCTGATTATGGGCTGAGTACCATCCTGATTCTGCAATTAGGGTCCGACCATCATGTAATGCTAAACCAGTCCATTTTGTCGCGGTATCTATCGCTAAAATCATTTAGGTAGTTGCCAAAAATCACTAGTCCATGAAGCTACACACCAAATGCGCTTTTACGGAAATCGTTTAGTAATTGGCTGGCTCTATCGCCACTAGCCTTAAACCGGAGCCCTCGCTTAGTCTCGCTAATGTATCGTAGATCGAGCCAAAATCGATCATCAGGAAGCATGTTGATAATCCTCTCGGGCCATTCAATCATAATAGTGCTCTCGCTGTCAAGTACATCAACGATGCCAGCGGTGAAAACGTCAGCTGGTGTATTAAGGCGATAACAATCAATATGGTAGAGTATTTCCTTATCACCACCTTTCGAATATTCGTTTACCAGTACAAATGTGGGGCTTGTCACGCCCTGGCTGGCGCCCCAACCCCGACCAATCCCTTGGGCAAAGATCGTCTTGCCTGTTCCCAGTTCACCAGAGAGACATATTAAGTCCCCAACCAGGAGCAATTCTCCAAGGCGTACACCCAAACGAATCGATTGTTCTGTGCTCGAACTGATAAAGTCGAGGGTAGTGTCGTCTAGAATGGCCATTAGTAAGATCGGACTATTTTCACCCATTACTATTATACACTCGCCGCCCCAACATGGTATTATTTAGTCCTTAGGTGAGGGTAAACAATGAGAGTTTTGGTTATATCGGATATTCATGCCAATTTGGCTGCCTTCGAGGCAGTTCTAGAAGATGCCAAGGGGGAATGGGACGTCATCTGGTTTTTGGGTGATCTAGTTGGATATGGTCCTGATCCGAATGAATGTGTCGAACTTTTACGTAACCAGGATCATTTCAGCCTTTCCGGCAATCATGATTGGGCATACCTGGGCCGGTTAGACCTGACTACATTTAACGAAGATGCCCGAAGGGCGATTGGCTGGACTCAAGAGGTAATTGCCGAAGATAATCGAGAATATCTTGAAAGCCTGGAAAGCCTTGATGAAGTAGCTGGATTTACCTTAGCCCATGCAAGTCCAAGGCAACCAGTTTGGGAATATATATTGGAAGTGAGCACGGCAGCCTCTAATTTTGAATATTTTGATAGCCAGATATGTCTTGTTGGTCACACGCATGTGCCGATTATCTACTCCCAGGAGAGCGAGGAAGTTAGCGCATATACTCCGACCTATGATTTGGTGCTTGATCTTAAAAATTCACATCGGATGATCATCAATCCAGGCAGCGTAGGCCAACCTAGAGATTCTGATCCCAGGGCATCCTATGCGCTCTTGGATTTGGATAAGATGGAATGGCAGCATCGCCGGGTACCCTATCCAATATCGGAGACCCAGGAAAGGATGCGGAAACATCGACTACCAAAGCGACTAATCATTCGTCTCGATTATGGTTGGTAATCGTGGCGTTATTATTTGCCTGGGAAATTTTTGGGGGAACTTGCGGCCGTTTGTCAACGTCTCTGACGCAGACGAAGATACATATTTAGGAGGCGACTGATGTATAAAAAAACGCTGATTCTCGTTCTTGTCGTGACGGCATTAAGCCTGGCAGCATGTGCGGAGGCAGGAGATTTCGGTGCGGAGGAATCTATTCTCCAAAGAAGTGTTGGGGAGCCAGAGCTGGCGCCAGGGTTGGCGCTGGAGGTGGCGGGCGACGCTGTTTCCTTTATCGACAGCGATGAAGCAGCACAAGCGCTCGATTTTACCCAGGTTCAAGATCGTTTGATCATCCGCACTGGGAATTTGAGCATTATCGTTGAAGACACAGAAGAAACATTAGTGATGATTGGTCGCCTGGCGGAGGCCAGGGGAGGATGGATAGTCAGCAGCAATGTGTTTGAAAGCGGCGGTGCAAAGCGGGGGGACATCACCATCCGGATTCCGGCTGAGGAGTTTGATGCCACCCTGGCAGCCATAAAAGAATCAGCCAAGGAAGTTCCGTCAGAGTTCACTGAAAGCCAGGATGTCACCGAGGAATATATAGACCTGGATGCGAGGTTGACTAATCTGGCATCAACGGCCGATCGCGTGCGTAATTTCTTGGATGATGCCCGTAATGTCGAGGAGGCGCTGGCTGTTAACCGGGAGTTAAGCCGGCTGGAGAGCGACATCGAGGTTATAAAGGGTCGAATGCAATATCTGAGCCAATCGGCCGCATTTTCAACCCTATCAATAGACATCACGCCTGACGAATTAAGCCAGCCTCTCGAGGTAGGAGGATGGCGGCCTGAGGGAATTGCCCGGTCAGCGATTGAGGCCCTGCTGAATACCTTGCAAAGCCTTGGTTCAATCTTCATCTGGGTAGTCATCTTCTGCCTGCCCTTGGGTATAATTTTCGGTATCCCAGCTTTTCTTATCCTGAGATATGGTTACAGAAGGTGGCAGCGGAGGAGGGCGGTTTACGAGGAAGATTTAGAGGAAGAATAAGGGAAAATTTAAAGCTACTTGAAGATATTTTATTATAAAAGTGCCAGGCACCTGTCGTCTCATTGTATCTAGGTGACTGGCACTGGCTATCTAGCTGAGAAGTTATATTCCAACACTGATTTCACAATCATTTTTAAGTGCCAGGCACCTGTCGTCTCATTGTATTGAGGTGCCTGGCACTGGCTATCTAGCTGAGAAGTTATATTCCAACACTGATTTTACAATCATTTTTAAGTGCCAGGCACCTTGCTGGCACCAATGGCTTCCCTAATGGCTGCGATCTTTTCTTGATAAATTGGTGATGCCTGGGTTGCCAGAGTACGGGGACGGGCTAACTCAACAGGCATTCTCGTGGTGATCGTTCCAGGCCGGCCGGCCATTACCAATACCTCATCAGATAACAAAACAGCCTCGGCGATGCTGTGGGTGACCAAACATACTGTCACTGGTAGAGCGTTCCATATTTGCAGTAATTCCTGACCCATTCTTTCCCTTGTGAGAGCGTCGAGGGATCCAAAAGGCTCATCCAGCAGCAGCAAAGATGGGCGGTGAACCAGGGCGCGGGCGATGGCTACGCGCTGAGCCATGCCACCGGATAGTTGGGCTGGGAAGCTTTTCTCAAAGCCATTTAACCCTACTAATTCAATGAGATCGGCCACCCTGCTGTTGACAATTTCCTTTTTCACCCCCTGAAGCTCGAGGGGCAGTTGAATATTTGCCTCAACTGTTCGCCAGGGCATCAGGTTATCGCGCTGAAAGACGATGCCAATCGGATCTTTGGCGGCTTCAGGTGGGCCTCCATTCAGGCTAACGATACCTTCCGAAGGCTTAAGCAAACCGGCCAGGATTCGAAGCAGTGTCGATTTACCAACACCGGAAGTTCCGACAAGGGCGACAAAAGCACCCGTATCCACGGAAAGATTGATGTTTGAGATGGCCTTCAGATCCCTCTGGAAAGTGTGGCTAACACCCTCAACCTGCAGGAAATGGCGGCTTTGATCAGACATAAAGAGATAAGGGGCAGTTCAAGGTTGATCAGCGACAATAAACTCATTGGTAAAAACAGATTCCAGATCTTCTAGTGGGCCATCCAAAAAGCCGATGTCCAAAAGAACTTGCTGCGTATTTTGCCAAGAAGCAAGGTCCGAAATGCCTAATGGTTGGGCTTTCCACAGGTCTAGCGAGGCCATAAGCAC
>BTQB01000214.1:0-4933 GCA_036985655.1 Anaerolineae bacterium
ATTGAAGCGAATAACAGGTCGGAAGCGGGCTTTCCATTGGGTGCTGACTGAGTTCGATAGAGAAATATTGGCGGATCATAAATATCGGTTTTCATCTTCCAAGCCCGCCTCTATCTCATTCTCACTCTTGAATGCCGCATGATAGAGCAGGAACAGCCCATGTCAAGCTCTCGCTGCCTCTGGTAATAGTTGTTTTCAAGATAATTACTAAGCTCTTCATCGAACGACAGATTCTCATGCGATCCTAAAAAGAAAATGAGCGAGTGTGGAGCAATCAAGGCCATCTTTGAATCCAGCAATGACGGCCGTCACGAGTACCGCGCCCACATCCTGCAAACCATGCCTGCCAGCGAGGCCTTGACTTTCAACATCTGAAATCGAAGTGCGACAGTCATATTGTCCAAAGGGTCAATATGGCCGGTCTCCTGGTAGACTGGCCGCTGAATTTGCATCAGACTCACCGTGCATATCAGCCGTCACACCACCACTAATATGGCCAATCCCATCACGATTACACCGCCGCCCAACGCCAGCCGCACCCACTCTTTGTGGTGTAGATTCCAGTGAGCCAGACGATTCAGGGTGGGGCGTGTAGATACTGCTATCAGGATGACGACAAGCGGAAGCACAAAGACAATGTTATAGAGCAACAGGTAGCCATAACCCAGCAGTGCGGTAGGTTGCAGCACTAACAGGCTCACCACCCCCAAATAGATTGCGCCGCTGCACGGCACAGTGCATAAGCCGATGAGAACTCCTCCTGTGATCAATGCAGGAATAGTTGCTTTACGGGCTGACCGGCGGGCAATCGACCCTACCTTACCCGGCGCTTGCAGCCGCCATTTGGCATCCGGTAAGAAGTAATCCTTCAGCATCCACAGGCCAAAGAGTATGGCAAACAGTGCTCCAAAGCGAGCCGGAAGGTGCTGCCGTGACAAAATGTCCAATGTTCCCAGCAACCCCACGCCCAGCGCCAGGTATGTGAAGAATATAGCGCCAATGTAGATGGTGCCCATTCCGATGAGCCGCAAGCGTGTGGCGTTCACGTTTTGCCGGCCGGTTTGCACTGTAGTCAGCAGAGCCGTGACGAAGAGAAGTAAGACGGTAAAAGCGCAGGGATTGATGCCGTCCACCAGACCTGCCAGAATAACGGTGGGCAGCGTGATTTGGGGCAGGTACGCCGCCATGGCAGCCGCCGGAGCCTCAGGATGCCAGAAACCGGTTAAGGCCACCGCGCCTAAGGCTATTGCCCCCAGGAGAAAACCAACAATAAGCGTGCGTGGCCGCAGCGATAAGGTCATGGTTTAAGCCTCCACGATCAACGTGCCTTGCATGCTCGGGTTGGCGCGGCCGCCGCAGCAGACGTCACAGTAATAGGTGTATGTACCCGGCTCATCTGGCAGAAAGGTAACGGTATTTGTGCCCTTTGGTGGCGCGATTACGCTGACGTCAAATTCATCCACTGCCCACTGGTGTTTGCCGCCGCCGTCGGTGTGGAACTGATTATCCAGGCTGGTCAGACGGAGAGTAACCTGTTCGCCGGCTATGACGCGGATTTCTTGCCTGTCAAATCCGGCCATGTCGATAGCAACATCTATGACGCTGTCAGCTGTCGGTTCCAGCGCGGGCCGGGAGAAGGCCGCCGACAGCAGATAGCCGGCTAAACCTAACACTCCGATAACGACGATAGTGAATGTTATGGTCCGGTTACGCTTTTTGCGCTGCCGGGCGCGTTTACGAGCTTTACGGGTAGCATTATACATTGCGAGTGCCTCCTCTTTTCAATATATGATGTATTCATCCCGCTCTTCTAGAGAACAGGTTTGCCGCCAGCCTTACATGGCTTCTCCACATGTTGGACCGCATGGTCCCACCATAAACTATACAGAACGGGTTTCAACATGGGGAGCGCCAAATGCCTTAGTATGGTACACGCTATTTAGCGCTCCCGTTCAACGCAAAGGATACGCCAAACTAACTGAAAAGCGGGTCGGCATTAACATAACAAAAGCTTATGGAGCTCGTATCTTAGCGTTGATATTGCGAACACGCTGTCAAGTACGGGCATTGATCACAGTACGGGTGGTTTGGAATTAAGTGACGCACAATAACTGCTCGATAGAGTTAAACCGCCCACCTAGCTGCTGTGGAGGATAATAAGTCGCTGTAATATCTTCGATATCGGTGACCACTTCTTCTCTTGATATAACTCCGTCGTAATCATCGCCTGCGTATGGATAGCCAGGCATATTTGGTGACCAATTTGGTGCCACAAGCGTAAAAGAATCCCATCGGTTCCTCCACGCCGAAGCAATGAACGACGACCGTTCTAGAATAATATAGTTTCGATTTTGTTGGGAAAGATAGTAACCAGTGGCCAGGCATGCTTGCCCGGCTCCAATGACAAACACATCATAGTGCTCACTCAATATTCAACTCCTTTTTTTAGCTTGAAGATGCAAGGTGGAGAAACGACTATTATTTACTAGGGAGCGCTTCCCGACCTTTGCTCGGGCCTATAAAAGAATGCAGCTTGCTGGGCAGCCAGCATTTGAACCGTTAAAAAGCTTTTACCCGTTTACTCATCCCCAGAGTCCGTATAGCCAACATTTAAAGGACAAGTAGATAAGCTAAAGCTGTCATCAGTTGGCTCAACCAGCACGTTCAAATCACTCACTCATTGAATGACGTGCTCTCTCTGGATGACATTATGTTAAGTTTTTATCCTTCATCCTTGTCCCGGTTACCCGGATAAATATGAAGAACTATCCGCTATTCCGATCTTGTCCAAACTTCGATCCAATACCTTCTCATCCAGGCTGAGATCAAAATCCCGGAAGATCTCCCAGACTTCCTTGTGTCCCACCGACATTCCCGGTTCAAGAGCGACCTGTGGACCTAATGTCTCAAGTTCAAGAAATTGTTCATTACAGTAACATTGGCTTGATGCAGAGTAATCATAGTAGGCCGCATCTGCCTGATAAGAAGCCAGCTTCACGAACAGCCTGTGATTCCGGTAATAAGCCAGCCAACCTACTGGATTAGGGAAACCTACCTTAAGAGCGCCTTCTTTCATATTTGCTTCCACAAACAGGTATCTATTACCCCAGCGGATATGGCTGCTGTTCATATCAGTGTAGGGCCAAAGAACGATTGACCGGTTTGGTTGAAGACCATGATGGTCGGCATACGCTCTATTGAGAGGAAGTATCGCCGTCCCTCCGGGCTTTAATTGGGTTATAGCCCACGGCGCACAGTCGATGGTTTCTTGGCCTTTATTGGTGATCGTATGATCCACGACCACGATAGGACGATTCTTGGGCAGCCACACACTGATTGTCTTCTGGATGCCGCTCTTCCTTTCAGGAATCTGGGTGCTTGTTAACCTGCTCCCATTAATCTCCAGGACCGCCAGCTTGTCATCTGGAGTATATGTCCGCTCTGGTATTTCAGGTGCGTACCACAGCCGATGACCTCCCCAGAAGTGAAACGGCCTACTATCCAGATTGTCAATCGTTAAATCTGGCAGTTCGGCAAAGATATTCTCGCCATCAATAATTAATGCAACGATCCTTGGTCCAACCTCTTTGGCGACAAAAAGTGTTATCGACTCGTTTTTTAGCGAGAAACATTCGAGGTCCAATAAATTAACACCTGCCATTGGTGGTCTTTAACTCAATTAAGTTGGGGATTGGATCGCTCTACCATTGAGCGACTGGCTCGGTGAATAAAATTCCTAAAAGATGATAATTAATACAATAATCACGATACCAATCAAGCCTACAGTTATAGCGCCAAATACCAACCAGCGCCGGAACTTAGGATAGTTCTCCTGTACGTAATCGTAGCCGGATTTTACTTTATCGGTAACGCCGTACCGGTCCAGAAGATAGCCAAGGCCTACCAACAATAATATCGCTGCGACTATTCCGACGATTATTAGTATTATGGTGCTCATCCTACCACCTGCTTTTTAGTCTCACCCATGATGGGATTCAGTAATATGATACCCCGTGGCATGCTCCAAGAGATGATAGTATGGTAGCTGAATTTGGTCCTCGACGCACTTTTTATTTGTTGAGATCGGTTAAAAAGCTAATAGGGTTAGGAAGCTTTGAAAACTCGATCCCCGTGACGCACACGCTCAATAACTTTTAGAGCCACATCATCACCAGGATGCGCCTCATTGACGCCTTGATGTTCAATCTGCAGTGATGTTATCTCCTGGTAGAAGTCTGTCGTATAGCCGGTAACATGGATCTTGTCACCAACCACGATTTCCCCTGAAAGATTCAGTACAGCCACGCCGATTTTATTAAAGTAGTGGGACACCTCGCCGATAAGAATCTCGTCCATTGCACTTTCTCCCTGTTGAAAGAAATTCGATATCAAACTGCCTCTGCACCATTATAGATCAAATATTGGTTAGGAAATCGATCTCGGCTGCTGATCTTAACGCTAGTCACCGTCGCTAGCGTCCCCCGATACAAAGCCTCAATCTACAGCCACAATCTATCCATCTTTTTGCATGTCTTATTCCCAAGGCTACTACCCTTTATACACCGCTATCCGCTATAATATTGAACAGTGGCCGATCGGCCGCGAAGCTAATGTTTTTGCCAGGAGCGTTTTACTAGGAGGTAAATGATGGAGCTCAAACGTGTTGGTGTTCTTTCGGCCGCAAAGATTGTGGGAGGGGTCTACGTGGGGCTTGGTTTGATCATTGGAATATTTTCTGCCTGTTTCGGCTTAATTACGCTTGCAGGGTTAATTTCCCAAGCCGATGCTGAATTCGCCGGTTTTGGTGCGGGCCTTTTCCTGGCCGGTTTGTGCCTCTGGCCGCTTTTTTATGGGATTATCGGTTTTATTGGCGGGGCAATAGCCGCACTAATCTACAATGTTGTCGCTGGGTTTATTGGCGGCCTGGAACTTG
>BTQB01000215.1:0-4924 GCA_036985655.1 Anaerolineae bacterium
GGCCGAGGGATATTCGATCGTACCAGGGGCTATTTTTAGTGGGAATGAAATGGCCAGAGTCATGATTATTGGTCAAGCACCAGGTGAGACAGAAGTGTCGGCCGGCCGCCCTTTCAATGCCACCAGCGGAAGGCGGCTGTTCCAATGGTTGGAGGAAGCTGGTTGGGAGGAGACCGATTTTCGGAATCATCACTATATTACCGCAGTCACGAAGTGCTATCCTGGGAAAAACAATTCAGGTCACGGGGATAGGGTTCCATCTAGGAAAGAACAGGTGCTTTGCCAGCCCTTTCTAACCAGGGAAGTAGAGAGCATTCGGCCCCAGCTTGTAATTCCCGTCGGCCGCCTTGCGATAAGCAAGTTTTTCCCAGGATTTCGAGCATTGAGCGACGTTGTCGGAAAATGCGCCTATATTCCTTGGGATCAGCTTAACCGCGGACTGCCGGTATCATCAGGCAAGCATTATATTGTAGATAAATTTAAACGAAATGACGCGATCGATGGATTGTGGGTGGCGCCGCTACCACACCCATCTGGGGCAAGTTTATGGCCTAACCAACCGGGAAATAAAGAGCTAATCCAGCAGGCACTGATGACAATTGGAGCAATACGAGTGGCATATGAATTATGAAAGAGACCAGGCGCCTAATCCGTCAGGGGCCCGGTCTCAAGTTACGAGGCTTGCTACTGTCCTGGAACGGAGGTAACGATCTCTTTAGAGGTCGCGGCCGCACTCGGTGTGGGAATCACCAATTGGCCATTACTGCCGTCGCCGTTCTCGGAAGCGCCAAAGGGCTTGCCAACCGGCTCAAGTAAGACAACCTTAAGAACATCATCCAGATGGCTCACACATATCAATTCCAAATCCTTTTTAACGCTTTCCGGAAGATCGGGGATATCCTTGGCGTTTTCATTCGGCAGCAGCACAATCGCGATCCCTGCACGATGGGCTGCTATAGTTTTTGATTTTAATCCTCCAATTTGAAGAGCCTTTCCTCTCAGCGTTACCTCTCCAGTCATGGCCACATCTTTGCGTACCGGCCGCCTGGTGAATGCGGATATGATGGCAGTTGCCAGCGCGAGGCCGGCGCTTGGACCATCCTTTGGCGTCGCTCCATCCGGTACGTGAATATGGATATTTGTTCGATCAAACACGCCCGGATCCAGCTTCAGCAATCTTGCATTAGACCTGGCGTAGGTCAGAGCAGCTTGAGCTGACTCTTGCATGACATCACCCAAAGACCCTGTGAGTATTACTTTGCCGCTGCCTTCACTCAAGCTAACTTCAATCGTTAGTATATCGCCGCCGAATTGATTCACCGCCAGACCGGTTGCCACACCGACTTCATCAGATTCTTCAGCCCGTCCGTAACTAAACTTTTCTGTACCCAAAAATTCATGGATATGGTCTGTATTGATGTCAAACGGACCTTTCTGACCACTGGCTACTTTAACCGCTACTTTACGGATTACAGTGCCCAACCCGCGCTCAAGCTGTCGTACGCCAGCCTCTCTCGTGTAAGCGCGAATGATCAGCTGGATAGCATCATCCTGAAAATGTAAGTCTATATCTTCAATGCCATGAGCGGAAAGCTGCTTTTTAATGAGATAGTTCCGAGCGATTTCCAGTTTTTCCTCTTCAATGTAGCCAGGCATATTTATCGATTCCATTCTATCCAGCAAAGGAGCTGGAATAGTGGCCAGCTGGTTGGAAGTGGTGATAAAAATGACATGACTTAAATCAAAGGGCACTTCCAAATAATGATCCGTAAATGAATGGTTTTGCTCGGGATCTAATACCTCGAGGAGAGCTGAACTTGGATCTCCACGCCAATCGGCGCCAACTTTATCGATCTCATCTAATACGATGACAGGATTGCGGGTCTTCACATCTCTCAGTGCCCGAATGATGCGACCGGGCAGGGCGCCAATGTATGTGCGCCGATGGCCGCGGATTTCTGCTTCATCCCGAACCCCTCCTAAACTGATCCGGACCATTTTTCGACCCATGGCCCTGGCAACCGAGGTAGCGATGGATGTTTTACCTACGCCAGGAGGACCGTTGAGGTTTAAGATTGCACCTCTCATATTGTTGCCAGCCAATTTTCTAACAGCAACGTACTCAATTATCCGGTCTTTGACGTCTTCCAGCCCGAAGTGGTCTTCATCCAGGACCTGCCGGACGTGGTCCAGTTCAAGGTTGTCTTCAGTCGTCAATGCCCAGGGCAATTCGACCAACCACTCAAGATAGGTTTGAATGACACTGGACTCTGCTGAATGGTTGCCGACTCTCTCGAGACGTTTTAATTCATTCTCTGCCCGTTCCTCTACCTCCTCTGGCATATTGGCGTCAGCGATCTTTTTGCGTAATTCGTCAGATGCATTTACATCGTCTTCACCTAATTCCTTTTTGATAGCTTTCATTTGCTCTCTGAGTAAAAACTCTCGCTGTGCTTGGTTAGCTCCCTCCTGTGCATCCTGTGAGATTTTCGTTTTAACCTCGGCGATGAGCAGATCACGTTCAAGGAAATCTCGAACCTTTGTAAGCCTTTCGACACCGTTGTTGGACAATAAAAGCTCGAGCTCGAGATCAAAGGGAAGATTAAGCAGGCCCGCCAGAAAATCAGCCAATTCCCCGGCCGAATCATGGTTCCTTATCGAAGCTAATACCTGCCTATTCACCTCGCCAATAGTCTCAACGTATTGCTCAAAATAAGCGATTGCTTCCGCCATCAATTCGGCAGGGGCGCCATCGGTTGTATCGGTCAGTTCAGAAAACTTGCCGCGTAGAAACGGCTCGGTCTGAATAATCTTTTCTAACCTGACTCGATTGTGTATTTCGATGAGCATCTGGACGCCAAGCGGTGATGTTCGTAAAAGGTCGCGAACAGTTGCTAAGAAGCCAATTGGAGCCAAATCTTCCTCTTCTGGAGACTCAACCGAACTATCGAACTGGACAGCTATTAGTATATATCCGCTGCCCTTTGATGCAGCTTGAGCGGCTGTTAAAGATCGCCTCCGCCCAATTGATACCGTGGTTGTGGCGCCGGGAAATAAGACGCCTCCCCTCAGCGGAACGACCGGTAATTCATTCTCAATGTGTAAATCTGACATTTTGCTGCTCTCCTAAACCTTATAATGCTGGTTTATTAGATTTTTCTATTCTGGGTACATGTGCTAAAAGCGAAAGCTTGAAAAAATCCTTTGCAGGGACTAATGAGTTTATTGTATAGATGGTTGTCTATATGACAATTGGAGAAGCGTTAGAAACTTTTTTCCGGCTTCCGCTGCTCGGATTTGTTCAGGAGCGGTTCTGCTAAAAAAAATGAACAATAACAGATGACGTATAGATAGGCATTTCGCTCATTTTGAATTTAGATGCGAGCTCAGAAATGCGATCTTTCGAGGGGGCCTGGCCGGGAAAATATGGATCAACCGTTCGTTAACCTATCATGATGGTGGTCGACTTGGGGGGATGAAGAAGAACGAAAGTGAAGGGGAAATCGGAACGGAGGGTTACATAAGCTTCCTCTAAACAAAGCCTGGTCATTGGGAATTCTGAGTAAGACCCAAGGAATTCTGGTATTCCTATAGGGGGAAATACATTTTAATGTTGCCCCAAGGCTGTGGAACAGAAAAAGCTCTGACCAAAAAAAACCACATTGAATCAGCTATTTTTCTTTTTGTTCAGCAGATTCAATGTGATATAGATTTTTGTTCTGAGGGTGGAATCAATATTTAGCGCAGACTTTTCCTCTGGGCTCTTTTCATTTTAGCCATTAATGCAAACATGCTTACCAGGGTAGTAAAGAACGCCAGGGCAATTTTTGTTGGATCAACAATTGGCTCGATTCTGACACCATGAGGACCGATTTCAATGGCGGCCACTGGACGGGACGTAGTCATGCCGCCGCCACCTCCACCAGAGCCAACGCCAATACCCTTGGGTGCGTTTTCATCTCCCTCCTCGCCAAAGTCATCACTGTAACCGCCACCCCCGCCATAGCCGAAGCCAAGGCCGACAGATACCTCGGCCGCAGTTATAACCTTATAATCACCAGACTCAATTGGTTCACTAAATACTGCCTTCGAACCCGCAGCATCAAAGAGTTTTTCCATGAGTTGGTTGGCATGCTCCTGGTTGGGCACGCTTTCAGCAATAACCTCTACAGCCTTATCCATTTAAACCTCCTACAATATTTATCTGAATTTAACAGTTAATCTTTACATAAAGTTATCTTCAATCAGGACTGTTTTTCAGCGTCCTTTACCCATTAACCATACGGCCGTTAGGGTAACTATACCTGCTGACACAATCCCTAGTTGAATGATCCTGGTCAGGTCTCTAACCCGAACCCGCTTCTCCACTTTACCGTCATCAACATATACAGCTACAGGTCTATTCCAAGAAAAGTGAAAATAGGGTACCTGGAAGATTAGAGACTGCGATTCCGGAGTTACCGTAAATTTATCCGTATAAATCGGTTCACCTCTCCTATTTTGCCAACTTACATACTTCGATAATGGTGACATCACACCTCCTTGTTAACGCGTCTTGGTGGATGGTAATCCAGGATAGTAATCCAGGACAAATATCCTTGATTAGACGCTGGTACTTTAGCATAATAGTATCTAGGAACGCTATCCCATGTCGATTTCGGGGACCTTGTGAATTTTTCCTGAGCCTATGTTCGGCTGGAGTCAGTTTATTACTACCCTCATACTGGCCATAGTCAACCTGTGGTCAATAGAAAAACCTGTCCTCGATTATATCGAGATCCCATTCGTGCTTACAGAATCTGGGGTACAAGCTGAACCATGTCCTATTGAACAAGGAACTAATTTCCATGTCTTAAACATTGGATCCGTTCAAGGTAACGGATTAATTTCTCCCTGTAATGGCGGACGAGTATCGATCCAGGGC
>BTQB01000216.1:0-4865 GCA_036985655.1 Anaerolineae bacterium
AGCTACACCAACTTTAATCATTAAACCGACCATCGCCGAGAAAGGCATATTGATATCCTCTATCTTTACCCGCACTTGATGTCTGACGATACAGTTATCGAGTCCTGACATGGGATCTCTAAGGATCTCGTTTTGCTCGGCCGTCAGGTTGTAAAGCCTCCTGAGAAACTCTTGCTGGGCCTTAAGGATTTCTGTGGCATTTTGCTGTTTTTTGTAGCTTGGTATCGTTGTTTCACTTGACATAATAGTTTCCTCCATCTCTTGCATTATATTTCAATTCGAACCTGCAAGAAAAATCATCAATGATATAAGATTCCACCGGGGGAAACGGGGTGTGCAAATCGCTACCGGTGGATCAACAGGTCAGCTGGTATTATCTTAGCATATTGGACAGAAGGTTTATATAGGCAAAACACTCACATTAACGGATGAGGGTATCGATTGATGGATGTGAAGTTAGAGGAAATGGGAGGTATTAGGGATTCCTCCCCCTCGCAGGCTCGGGCTCAGATAGGCTTTGTCAAGTCTTAAAACTTAGCAGCTGCCAACATTCTTAGACAAAGAACAATATATCAGCAATATACGCGTTTATTGGTCTGGCTTATTCTGTGCTGTTCTCTTCTTCAAGGGTGCTGTCTGTTGGGAATGGCAGCGAAGCTACAAGTGACATTAGTTGGGCGTTTTGCATTCCGATTGTTTGTAATGCTAGAAGCTGGTGTTCCGCTGCTAGAAGTTGTTGTTCAGCTATTCGATCAACATCAGGTCCATAGGCGGCTTTTTCGTAGTTTGAAACTACATCACCGAGTGACTGTATTTGCATGTCAATGATATCCCTTGTTAGGTTTGCCCGTATTTCATATTCGGCCACGCGTTTAACGTACTCTTCTTCACGTGTGTTTGCTTTTTGCAAGGAGAATAAGTTTGTGGCTAAAAGCGCCACTAGTGTGGCTAACAATGCCACCAGCAATAGAGTAATGACTATTAGTAATGGGGTGTAGTTCCTTTCCTTGGTTGTTTGTATTTCTTGTTCAGTCATGTCTCCCTCCTTTTGTATGGCTCAGTTTTGTCTACAGCCTAATGGCCATGATTGGTTGGCATAAGTGACGAACGTCACTAGTGGTTTCGCACGCATAATTTGACGTATAGATAGAAAAACGGCATTCTTCCACCAAAAACAAGAAAGAGGGAGAAGTGCCTGCAAAAATATACAGAGTCACTTTAACAGCCGAAGAACGCGAAGATTTACCAGCCTTGGTCAACAGAGGAAAAGGGCCAGCCGGTAAACTAAAACGAGCCCGCATCCTGCTAATGGCCGACGAGGCCCAGGAAAATGGTGGATGGAAAGATGCTGACATTGTCCAAGCCTTGCATACTAGTCGGCGCACAGTCGAACGAGCTCGACAAAAATGTGTAGAAATGGGCGTTGACGCAGCCATAAACCACACGCGACCCAGAAAAACAAGAAGTAAAGTGCTCGATGGCGCAGCAGAAGCTCGTTTGGTCCAATTGGCTTGTAGCGAAGCTCCAGGTGGACAGGAAAATTGGACACTGCAAATGCTGGCCGATAAGCTCATCGAACTGGAGGTTGTGGAAACCATTTCACGCGAGACGGTGCGGACCACGCTCAAAAAAACGAACTTAAGCCTTGGTTGAAAGAACAATGGTGCATCCCGGAAAAAGAAAACGCTGAGTTTGTCTGCGCAATGGAAGATGCCCTGGAAGTTTATCATCGACCTTACAATCCCAAAGAGCCAATGGTATGCTTCGATGAGGGAAGCAAACAGCAAACGAAAGAAACGCGTGTATCTTTGCCCGCAAGACCGGGCGCTTTGGCCAAGTACGGCTATGAGTATGAACGCAATGGCACCAGCAATCTTTTCATCTTTTTCGCGCCACTGGAAGCTTGGCGGCACATGAAAGTCACTGACCGGCGCACCAAGATAGATTTTGCTCATTGCATGCGCGACCTGGTGGATGTTCATTTCCCTGAGGCGGAGAAAATCGTGTTGGTAATGGATAACTTGAATACCCATAAGTTTGCTTCCCTCTATGAAGCCTTCCCGCCAGAAGAAGCGCGGCGGATCATCGAAAAGTTGGAAATTCACTACACGCCCAAGCATGGCAGTTGGTTGAACATGGCGGAAATCGAACTGAGCGTTCTTCATCGACAATGTCTCAAAGCGCGTATTCCAGACCGGCCGACTTTGATAGATAAGGTTGCTGCCTGGGAAAGTCGACGCAATACAAACGGAGCAACGGTTCATTGGCGCTTTACGACTAAAGATGCTCGCATCAAATTGCACAAGCTGTATCCGTCAATAGATGTTAGTTAGACTACTAGATTATTTTCTAGTAGCGGATCCACAAAAGCTGGGTTACATCATGTTCTCTAATAGGGGGCGTTATAAAAAGGGGAGTAGGAATAAGATCGAATTTGGCTCAAGCCAATTCATTCTTAAGGGCAAGTAGTTTGGATTCAATATCCTGGTCATTACCTAATGATGCCATTTGAAATCCGGTCATTTCGCCGGCAGAAAATGGCAGCTCGAAGATATTGTCTTCCACCAGTCTTTCGATGGCAGCTGCCCGAGCCTGCATGTATTCCGACTTGCGTTCGGCTTGTTCCATGGCCCGCCCTAGCTCGGCCAACTCTTCTGATACACCTGTGAGCGCCTCGTTGATCTCTACCTGCGCCTCTGCGGCGTTGTAGCGGACGGCAATGAGATCTAAACGGGTATAAAAAGCCTCGATCTGGGCCGATAACCGCTGTTCAGTGAGCCGCAGCCGGTGTTCCTCTTGTTCTATATCACGCATCTGACCTTCTAATTGCTTTAGCTCAGTAGCAACCATCTGGTGTCGCTGAAGAGCTAGACGCGCCATATCCTCACGCCCATCACGGAGTGATTGGCGCGCCTGCTCTTCTATTTGGGGCATTCTCGATCGAACATCGACCGCCTTAACCTCTAACCTCTTTTTGACGGCCGCAATTTCTACTAACGATTGTTGAACTCTGGCTAACAGCACTCGTTGTCTTTCACATGTCCGAGTATAAGTCTGGCGCGGGTCCTCAGCCGGGGCCATAAGCGCATTGAGACCTTTTTTCAGTTTGTTAATTAAGCGGCCCATCGGGACGGCCTCCATCAAGCCTTTTGCCATATTGATTTGCAGAGATAATCCAACCCCTGCAGCACTCGGGAAAGCGGCATCATACACAACAACTTTGGTTGGCTATGAACTCGCCGGAGCTTTCATGCCGTGTCCGGCTGCTGCACGCCTGCGCCCACGCTGGATGCGCCAATAGAAAGCGCCTAATCCACCAACTGTCGCCATAGTGATCAGGCGGATGATCAATCCCTCTAATTGATACGGATCGGCAACTAAGCTGCTATCCGTGACCAAGCAGGCAACCGAATATAGGATTAGAATTAACAGTGTATATGGGACAGACACGCGTACTGGAAATACGAAGGCGACGGCCAGCAAGAACGGATAGTAGAAGATGTAGTAAGGACTCAAATACCCGTTTGGCTCTTGCCAGAAAAGGACGATTATCGTTATAACAATTATATCAACCAGGCTCAACCCGAGAAGCAGGTTTTGGTTGATCGGCCGCTCCATCAAGTAGCGGCCGTGTACGAAAAAGTTGATGGCAATCAGGGGGACAACCATCAGCACGGCTGTTGTCAACTCAGAGGTGTTGTTAGATGACCAAAGGACGACGATTACCCCGCTGATGATAACGAACCAGCGAGCCCAGATTATTACGACCTGGCCAAAAAACAAATCCTCGGCAGCTTCTTGAGCGGCGCTTCTTAATTCTGTCATGGTAAGACTCCTCTATTTCACTTTGAAATCTACTGGGCCGTTGAGGCTTGCCGTTCACGAATTTGAACCATTAGATGCTCCTGGGATTCCCTGGCTTCCTTGCGACGAGATCGTTCTATTCGTAAATACAGATTGCCGCAGGTTCCAACGGCAGCGATTATCAATAATCGGGTCAATATAATCATTGGGTCACCGCCGGAGATCAGGCCGATAAGACCGTAGACAGCGATTGTGGATCCAACATAGGTGCCTGTCAAAACCGTCGGGAACACCACAGAAAAGCTCACAATGGCGGGGAAGTAGTAAACCAATAGCCTTGACTCGAATCCGTTGCCTATGAGGATGAGCACCGTGACCAATATGAGATCAACGGCGCTGGATACATAGACGACCTCATCGATGACCGGCCGCTTCATCAGCAGTTGAGCGTGCAGATAGAAGTTGGCCAAAGCTAACAGCAAAATGACCAGGATCTGCACCCGCATTACTGAAAGCGAGTCCGGATTCCAAAGGATCAACAAGAGGCCTGACGCGACCAAGATCCAACGCATGGCGACGATGACTGGTTGCCCGTAAATCAGGTCGCTCGAGGAGGCCGCTTCTTTGGTTTCCTTCATCCATTCCGGCAAGAGAGGCTTGTCTGGTGTAGCCTTTTTAACCCTCTCTGTTTGAGAAGTATCTTCAATAAATGTATGAGACATGTTCATACCTCCTTCTAGATATTCTTGTTAATTAACTTGTAGATGGCGGCGGCAGCTCGCCGACACTACGGTTTGCTTTTAGTGCAGCCAGTTCGTTCTCGACGGCATCCGTGGACGACAACTTCTGAAGCTCAACTTCGATATAATCGCCGGAGATGATTGTTGGTTCCAGCGCCCCAGCTTCGATCAGATTGTCGAGCGCTGAAGCTCGGGCAAGCATCCGTTGGGTCTTTTCCTCTGCCCTACCTAACGCCAGGCTCAGTTCGCCCAGTTCTCCAGATACACCAGTTAGCGATTCGCTGATACGGACCTGTTCTTCGGCCGCGCTGTAGCGGGCGG
>BTQB01000217.1:0-4825 GCA_036985655.1 Anaerolineae bacterium
TTCCTTATTTTGATATCTTTATCGGCATCGCCCTGGCTCTCATGGCCCTTCCCGTTGTAATGAGTTCAAAACGTCCTGCTGCACCTGTTTCTGATGATAAAGATCGATAATCTGACTTTTACATATCCACGGTCTGAGGATCCGGCTCTGATGGACCTCTCCTTGTCCATAAACAAAGGGGATTTCGTCTTAATTACTGGCCCATCCGGTTCTGGCAAATCGACGCTTTTGCGCTGTTTAAACGGGCTGGTACCTCATTTCAGCGGCGGCGTTATTTCAGGAAAAATTCAGATTGATGGCATTGGGGCCATTGGCAGCACACCAAGAGCTCTTTCACAAAAGGTCGGCATTGTATTCCAGGATCCTGAATCCCAATCTGTACTGGATAGCGTCGAAGATGAAATCGCCTTTGTTTTAGAAAACGGCGGTATGCCAACGAGGGAAATGCACGAGAGGGTTGACGGCATTCTCGATCTCCTGGATTTGAAGGCCCTGCGGAATCGTTCGTTGGTAACGCTTTCTGGAGGAGAGCGTCAGAAGGTAGCAATTGCGGCCGCCATCGTTCAGAACCCGCCAATCTTGGTGCTAGACGAACCGACGAGCCAGTTGGATTGGGGTTCGTCTCAAGATCTTCTAAGGGCAGTAAGGCGACTTAACCTGGAATCCGGAACCACGATCATTATTGTAGAACAAAGATTAGATCGGGTGCTCCCCTTCGCCAGCCGACTTTTGGTCATAGAATCAGGCCAGGTTACCTACGATGGTCCTTCATCGGATGGGGCCATTTTTAAGAATGGCGGGGGAAGGAACCAAAAAACTGAGCCAATGATCCAAAAAGTAAAGAGTAACGGTGAATATGAAAACTATCTAACAACAACGCTTGCTGGCATCGAATACAAAAAAAATGGCTCAGATGTGAGTCTGAGAAATCTATCAGCTCAGAAGCTGGGTAATCACCGGCCGCTCCTGTCAATAAGGGGATTGAACTGTGGTTACGGAGAAGAAAATCTATTGGAGGGTGTTAGCTTCGATGTGAAAAGAGGGGAGGCAGTTGCCTTGGTCGGCCGTAATGGAACAGGTAAAACAACTTTATTAAAATCTATTGTTGGACTTCTGAAATCGTTTCAAGGTGAAATCTTGGTTGACGGGCGGTCAATCCGGGGTCGTTCGGTCGCTGATATTTGCAAAGAGGTAGCTTACCTGCCTCAGATGCCGGATGACTTACTTTTTGCTGATTCTGTCGATCAGGAACTCGAGGTGACGCTAACCAATCATGGGTTTGATCCTCGAAAAAAGTCGGTAATGGTAGAGCATGTGCTGGCATCATTAGAGCTGCTGCCCTTCAGGAGGAATTACCCCAGGGACCTGTCAGTTGGCCAGCGGCAGCGTGTGGCCATGGGTTCGGTTATGGTTACTGGTCCTAAGTTGATTCTCCTAGATGAACCTACCCGCGGCCTGGATTCGTCATTAAAGATTAAATTGGTCGAGTTCTGGTCCAGTTTATTAAAGGAAGGCCGCGGTCTGTTGCTGGTTACCCATGACTTGGAGCTGGCGGGAAAGATAGCTGATCGGATTCTGGTGCTTGAGAATGGCCAGATCAACCTTGAACAGCCAAGAGAAAGGATATTCCGGTAGGCGTACGCTGGACTCAATTGACTGCACTTTTCGGCCCCGGATGATATCATTCTAAGTGATTTCCATTTTAATTATGTAATATACTCTTGCCAAAGTACTATCCAATGTGGAAAACAATGGAACTTTTTAGCGCTAATGATGTCTAGGATATCTACAGGAACCGGCGATGAAGGAATGACCTCGCTCGGAACACTCAGCAGATTAAGCAAGGATTCCGAGCGGGTGGACGCCTACGGTGAGATTGATGAGCTAAATTCCCTGATTGGTGCGGCGATATCTGTAGGTTTAGAACCGGAGATAAATGATCAATTGAAGCGAATTCAAGGTGAGCTATTTCATCTTGGAACGGTTCTAGCATATCCAGACATAGAAGATCGGAAGGATCCACTTCCTCGGATTAAAAAGCAGCATATTGACCAGCTTGAAGGAAGTATCGACGAGATGAGTGAGATTGTCGGTCCTTTGAGGAAATTTATCCTGCCCGGCGGGTCGTCGGGGGCTTCAGCTCTCCATGTGGCCAGGGCAGCGTGTAGAAGAGCGGAGAGAGCTATCGTCTCTTTAAACCTCATTGAGCCTGTTGATGTAAAGATAATAATCTATATCAATCGATTATCTGACGCATTATTTTTGATGGCGCGTTTTGAAAACCTGAAAAAAGGGGTGGCTGAAACTTTGTGGGAACCAACGCCTGATTAATCTGGTTTGGAGGGTCCATTTAAATTGATGTAAACTGGGGGTGACTTCTAATGCAGCCGAGGAGATTGAATGATGGATAATTTAACGCTCGTAGCTCTTGGAATAATTGTATTGTGGTTGATAGCAATTACCTTCTATCTAGTTGTTTCACGGCAGCAGACAAGCCTGAGCAAGGAAGTAAAGGAAATAGAGGAGCTTTTAGAAAATCGTGAAGAGAAATCTGAGTAGATTAAAAATAGCCCGGCAGTTTCAGGCCATCGCTCCACTCCTAGTCTTTATTATCCTTGTCGGCTGTATACCTAAAAATCTCCAGGGGCCAGATCCCTGCAACGAGGGCGGAACTCTCTTTAATGATGATTTCGACCAGACAAAGGACTGTGGCTGGCTGCTTTTCAATGGACGAGGGATTACTCAGGAGATCGCGGATGGTGCGCTGAGAATTAGCAACACTCTTTCCGGAGTATTCGCCTGGGCTAATGCCGATCGCAATTTTGATGACGTAATAATTAATGTTCAATCGCGCCAGGTCAGCGGGCCTGATGATAATGCCTATGGTGTTATCTGTCGTTATCAAAGTGAAGAGAATTTTTACGTTTTTCTTATCAGTGGAGATGGGCATTACGCCATTGGTAAATATCAGAGTGGCACTCCTCAAGTTCAATACTTGACCGGTGAAGGACAGTATGTCTTTTCCGAGGCGATAAACCAGGGAGCGGCTCAAAATGATATCCGGGCCAGCTGCATTGGTAATGAGCTTAGCTTAGCTGTCAACGGCATTCCCTTGGAAACCGTTACAGATCCAACTTTTGTGACCGGGGATATAGGCCTGGGCGCCAGCGCCTTCCAGCCTGGTACGGCCGTTATTGAATTTGACAGCATCCGTGTAATCGCTCCGTGATCCAGCCTCAGGCCGGACAATATTCCTTCTTGACTTCACTGGTGATTTTACTTGTCACAGTGGGGGTAATCACTTCGTGTGAGATTGATCCCGTAATTGAATCGACCCTTGTTCCTGATAATGCCCTTTTTAGCGATCAATTTGATCCAGTTAATTCTGGAAACTGGCATCTTGAGTCTGATGATCTCGGCGGGAGTGCGATTGAAAATAACCAAATGATCATAGGTGTGAACGCCCCAAATACGATCCAATATTCCACATTGCGGGAGCCTGTTTTTGATGACTTTAGGCTGCAGGTCGATCTTGCCCTGCTAGATGGCACTGAAGCGGTCAGTTACGGTGTTTTATTCCGGATGAATGATCTGAATGAGTTTTATAGGTTCGAAATCACTGGTGATGGGCTCTTCATGGTCGAGAAAGCAAACGCTGACGGATCGTGGCTGCAATATTTGGCCAACTGGAAAAAAGCTGATTCCATCGAGATAGGCAAGGACGTTTGGAACACATTGCGTGTCGATGCAATAGGCTCTGAGCTATCGTTTTATGTAAACAATACACTCGTTTACAGTATGACAGATGATGCTTTAGCCGTAGGTAATATCGGCCTGGACATTGGCACCTTTGGCCAGCTATCAGCCTCGGCCGCATTTGATAATCTCATCGTCCAAAATCCCTAATTACACAACAATGACAACCGAGCTTACTCAGAAGATCCAACGGCTATTAGATCAGCAAGTTCGGGAAACTTTTCCTCTATCGGTAGGGAGCACAGGCACAGTCTATAAGGCTAGGCTTGACGATGGCCTCCAGCTGGTTGCTAAAGTCGACCAATTTGAGCCAGAAAGGCTTGATATTGAGGCCTGGATGCTAGGCTACCTCAGGGAAGCCAGCCAGCTTCCGGTGCCTGAGGTCATCCTATGTGCAGATGGGCTTCTCTTATTGGAGTTCATCCAGGGTGAGAGCAGATTTTCAACCAGGGCAGAAGAGCATGCGGCCGAGTTGCTGGCAGCGCTTCATAATATTCCAGGTCCGACCTATGGATTTGAAGCAGACACCCTAATCGGATCTCTTCCCCAACCAAATCCCCCAACTGGGTCATGGGTAGATTTTTTTGGTGAACACCGTCTTCATTTTATGGCTAATGAGGCCTATAAAGCAGGGCGATTACCTAAGAAATTGATCAAGTCGATCGACGCACTTTGCAATGATCTGGATCGCTGGCTTATCGATTCAAACCCACCTGGCTTGATCCATGGCGATGCCTGGACCGGTAACATTCTTTGTGTTGAAGACCGGATTACAGGTTTCATAGATCCGGCTGTCTATTATGCTGATCCGGAGATAGAACTGGCATTCACAACGCTATTTGGGACATTCGGTAAACCCTTCTTTGACAGATACCAAGAAATTCGCCCCCTTAATCCAGGGTTTTTTGAGGAGCGAAAAGCCATATACAATCTTTACCCCTTATTGGTACATGTAAGATTATTTGGTGGCAGCTATGTTAATAGCGTTGCTCAGACTCTAAGTAGTTTTGGTTATTGATGCCCAGGAGACGGCGTCTAGGAGACGGCAAAGATAATTGAGACCAATTCG
>BTQB01000218.1:0-4809 GCA_036985655.1 Anaerolineae bacterium
AAAAATGTTGGGAAATAAGTGGATCCCTGGCCGGTAACGGTAAAAAGGCAAAAATTTTAACAGTACCGGAAGGTAAAAGGGGGTCCCACCAACACCGGCGGGTTATACCACCAGGCTGAATATTTTTCAACCAAATTTTACATACCTTTGTTAAGCGTTCCCGAAACATTTTGATACGGCCGCTGACTCCTGCCGCCAGAGCTATCTTGGCCATAGGTTCCGCGTTGACGAACCACTGTTTGCTTACCAATGGTTCAATTATTTCACCCCCCCGTTGGCTTCGAGGGACATTGATCATATAAGGTTCGGTCTTAATTGTGAGACCAGCTTCAGTCATATCTTGCCAGAGTCTTTCTCTACATTCGAAACGATCACTACCCTCATATTGTTCGGCCGCGGAACTCATCGTTCCATCTTTATTCATAACATTGACAATCTCAAGATTGTGACGGCGACCGATATCAAAATCATCGGGATCGTGGCCAGGTGTGACCTTTAACGCCCCTGTTCCAAAGTTCATATCCACATAATCATCAGCAATAATTGGGATATTTCGGCCTATAATCGGCACCTGCGCCATCTTGCCAACGTATTCTCGAAATCGCTCGTCGTCAGGATGAACTGCCAGGGCTGTATCGCCAAGTATCGTCTCCGGCCGGGTCGTCGCGACAGGAATCTGTCCGCCGCCGACAACAGGATAATTAAAGAAATAGAGATGCCCGGGCTCTTCACTGTATGTAACCTCAAGATCTGATATTGCTGTTTGAAGACCAGGCGACCAGTTAACCAGATATTCAGCCTGATAGATCAGACCCAACCGGTATAATCTTAAGAATGCCTCTCTGACAGCAGCGGATAGGCCATTGTCTAAGGTAAAGCGCTCTCGATCCCAATCGCAAGAAGCCCCCAACCTGCGGAGTTGTTGGGTTATATAGCTGCCATACTTATTTTTCCAGGCCCAGGTACGTCTGACAAACTCCTCTCTACCTATCTCTTCGCGCCCTATTCCTTCTTCCTGCTTGATCTGCTTCTCAACCTGGAGCTGGGTAGCGATGCCAGCGTGGTCAGTGCCAGGCACCCATAAGGCTGCCCGGCCGTTCATGCGAGCATGCCGGATCATCAAATCCTCCAGCGCCACAAACAGTGCGTGACCCTGGTGCAGTTCGCCCGTAACATTAGCCGGTGGAATACTGATGACATAAGGTTTGGCTGTCGATGGGTGAACCTCCGGCTTAAACCAGCCATTTTCCTCCCACCATTCGTATATTCTCTCTTCTACAGCAGAGAAATCATATGCTTTTGGCATCTCAAATCCACTCATAAATCACCCTGTCTATCTTCTTGTCACCTGACTAATCCACGAATGGAAGCCAACAAAGAAAAAACTCTCTCATCCTCCAAGGACGAGAGAGCAAATCTCACGCGGTACCACCTTGATTTCAGGCTTATTTAAAGCCCGACACTCAATTTAGTTGTATCGGTCCAACCGTCTTCGCTTACACAGATAGTTAACCTTCAGCGAAGAGACTCCTGGGCGACATTCAGCAGATATTTCTACAAAAGGTTTCAGCAATATCCCTTTGTTCTCTAGTGAGAAATAATCCGCCTACTCTTCCCATTCATCGTCAAATGTTTAGATTGGGCGGTAGTATATCTGTGCACCTCAGGCAGGTCAAACAATACGCCCTCTTTGGAAAAGCTAATCAAGCTCGATCGGCTGCCGGTCACGCTGCCGCTCCAGGCGATAAATCATGTAGCCAGCAAGAAGAACTGAAGCCAGGGCAATTCCATAACCTTCAACAAAATCAGCAGTTGTAATAAAGAGGGCAACCATGCCAAAAATGCCTGAGAGAAGATAAAGCGACAGAACAGCCTCGCGCTGGCTAAGGCCCATATTTACTAATCTGTGGCTCAGGTGATCTTTGCCAGCAGTGGTAAACGGATTAACTTTTCTCCTAAACCGGGAGACGATGACCAGTGTCATGTCGAATATGGGCACTCCGAAAATAAAGACAGGCACCATCCAGGTCACAAAGTTAGCATTTTCAGGAAACCGAAGCTGGAGAGCACTGACTGCTAAAATGAAGCCCAGAAACAAGGAGCCAGCGTCGCCCATGAAGATTCTTGCGGGCTTAAAATTGTATCGTAGGAAGCCCAGTGAAGCTCCAAGGATGGCGGCCGATAAAGCTGCCACGAGATACTGGTCATTGGCGGTCGCTAAGAGCAGCATAAAGGCAGCTGCAACACCGCTTACTCCTGCGCTTAAGCCATCCATGTTGTCGAGGAAGTTGATCGCGTTGCTGATGCCCGCCAACCAAATAAATGTGAGGGCCAGGTTCATCCATTCGGGAACCGGCAATCTCACCTGGACGCCAAATTGGTAAAGGATTAGGAACCCAAAAAATTGTCCAGCCAACTTAACCCACGCTGGGAGATGAAAACGATCGTCAACCAGGCCGACGAAAGCAACCACAGCCGAGGCCAGGATCATGCCGATCACCTGCGGAGCATCTATTGAAGTCGGAAGAGTAAAAGCCAACAAAGCAAAAGCCAACAGAGCGCCTAAGATGATTGCCATACCACCTAGCAAGGGTATGGGCTGGTTATGCAGTTTTCGGGCTGTTGGCGCGTCTACAAAACCACTCCAAATTGCAAACCGTCTTACAAATGGCGTACTGACGAGGGTTAAGGCAAGTGCAATAAGAAAAATGAAGATAAAAATTCGCAATTTCGATTCACTTTGTAGATCTTAGCAATTACTATTCGTCCTGCTTTGCACGCTCGGCCGCAATTTGGTCCATAAGTTGGCGCACACTTCCTGCTGCATCCGGTGGCGCGGAATTTAGAGCCAGTTCACCATAGAATTCAGCCAGATCATAGTTCTGTGCCAACCACCACTGAGCCATAGTCAGATTTATCTGCCAATCTGGAATATTTTCGTCGTTGCGAGCAATCGCTTCATTATACGCACGCTCGGCCGCCTCAGCGTTATCAAGTTGAATTTGAATCTCCGCCAGCTGCAGCCAGCGCCGGGTATCCTTCCGCTGGCGAATCAATGCCTCGGTTAAATAATTCGCTGCCTTTTGATAATATTCCTCCTGTTTCTCATCTTGCGACTGATCACCGCACAGCTTAGCTATATCTGCAGCGTCAAAATATGTCGCAGTGTAGTATGGATCTGTCGTCATAGAACGGTCGTAAATATCAATCGCTCGATCACAATCTTCATTAAGCAAATAAAGCAATCTTGCATATTCATTAATAATTACAGCATTTTGTGGGCTAAGAACCATAGCACTTTCGTAATAGTCCGAGGCCTTCTTTACTTTCGATAATCGAGTATCACCTTTGCTAAGTTCTGCCCAGCGCGTGTTTAATCGAGCCAGGTTTGCTGTGTGATCGGTGTTATAGGGATTGAGGTTTTGAGCTTGCTCTAAGCGCTTTTCGGCTATCCTTAATAGATCGATTTGTTCGTTCTCATCCTCAGTAACACTTGATCTCTCAAGATAGGCC
This sequence comes from Anaerolineae bacterium, assembly GCA_036985655.1. Classification (GTDB taxonomy): domain Bacteria; phylum Chloroflexota; class Anaerolineae; order Promineifilales; family Promineifilaceae; genus UBA11865. Next base: position 3,514 of record BTQB01000218.1, read on the forward strand.
CTTCCGAGCCAGAGATAGTAAAAATCCTCATTTGGGGCATTATCGATGGCATACTCGTAGATGGCTATGGCATTGTCCCAGGTTTCCGGATTACCCGAGCGGCCGGCTTCTTTGTCCCACGGATCAGCGCGCTTAAAAATTATGTCGGCCTGAATAACCTTCAAATTGGTTTCGCTGATGGCGAACAGCACTAATGGAATCAATACCACCAATGAAACAAATCCAGCAAGCGACCCCGTATTTTTAGCCGCTCTGATTCGTGGTAGGACCAGGAAATAGGCTAAAAAGAGTAGAACCAAGAACAAGAAAATATAAAATGCTGACAACAGATCGATGCTCTGTGCAGCCTCTAATACACGCCTATCGGGCCCTGGCGTTAATTCTGTGGCAGTTGGAGGTGGAAGAATTCCTGCCCGAATGAAGATCGCTTGGATGAAAACATACATGAATCCAAGGCCAAAAGAGGATATCCCCAAGATTCCGGCAGGCAGCAGCAGCTGGTTCCAAGCCTTATCCCATAAGAAATATAGGATTAAGAACCCGCCAATTGCCATTACTAACCCGTGGATGATGGATCCGGCAATAACCACAGGTAAAGCCATTAGGACGCCAATCATGGCAATAATTCCACCGGTAAGGCGAGCCCTCTCGTGTCGCTGTATTAATCGAAACGCAGCAAATAGGCATAGTACTGCCCATATAAGCAGCAGGCCCTCGCCCATCAGCCGGTTAAGTCCTATGATTGACTCGCCTGCCAATATAAACCTGCTGGTAATTGCTACAGCCAGCATTAGGGTAAAAACGATCGCTGACTTACGCCTGCGACCAGGAGGAAGTTTAGAAGAAGAGGGTGAGATTTTTACTTTTCCTTCCTTCGACAGTTCACTTAGGATAAGTAATACTCCCAATATCCATGTAAGCATTATTAACATAAATATAAAGGGTGACTCGATGAACCCTTCAACTGGATTCACAAAGAAGGATTGTCGAACAATCTCGGCCGCTGTCGGGACATCTTCAATGCTCTGGATCGATTGGCCGGGTGGAAGCGAAAAAGAGATGTAATTGTAGCCAAGAATCCCGATGATCAGCCCTAAGATCATCGAACTAGATAAAATCGGTGACAGCCATCCGTCATCGCTTGCGGAAGCAGCCCGCCCTCGCTTCCGCTTTGGCCCTTTACCCCGTACTTTAACCTCATTATCCCCGCGCTTGATTGCCTTTGGCAAATAATACCCGATGGCAAAGAGCAATCCGACATAGACAAAGAAATGTGTCCGAGTGGAGGCAATCGCT
>BTQB01000219.1:0-4774 GCA_036985655.1 Anaerolineae bacterium
GTTTCAGATGCGCTTTGACCTGGGTGAGGAGGGGGTTGACTGGCAGACCTGTCCTTCCCCAGTTGCTCCGGCTAGCGTACGGTCCTAAGCCGCGCCGTAGGCGCTTTCTTGTTTTACCAACACCAACTTCAGGACCGAAGCGAAGATTACTGATCGAAAACACAAGGGCTTTTGATAGAGCCAAGAGGGCATGGTCATGGAATGGAGAACATGAGAGTGATTGGTTAATATGCCTTCGAAGCAGCAGGGTCTTGTGAAGAGGAATTGGGCTAATCGAATTCTTGATTAGAAGCTTTTCTTCATTAGTCGTCAACTTTAGAAGTTGGCTCTCGTCAAAACTTTCACTGGTTAGATGGTTATCATCAAGGCTATGAAGCTTCAGTTCCTCACACACCTCTTGGCCTAAATATTGGCATTTTTTCTCAAACTCATCGGGATCGATCTTCCAAGAGAGTTTAACTTTGGTTATGAAATTAACTACTGGATTTGCCTCTAAACCAATGCAGGAAATGCCATTTTTACGCGCTTCAACTAGGGTTGTCCCAGTTCCACAAAAAGGATCGAGGATAACCTGATCTTTAGCTATGCCCAGTTTTCCAATATATGACCGCACTAGGTGAGGTGGGTATGATAAAACGAACCGGTACCAATTGTGTACTGCTTTGTCTTCTGAGCGCAACTCGTTAATCATAGAATTTGACAATTTGAGTTCGGTAAATCGCTCGATATTGTCGAAAGGTAAAGTTGGTTGGAGACTTCTCTCTCTCATCTAAATTCCTTCATCTCCTGACGATTTCCCTCGTTCTGGGATAGGGACGCTACTCGCGTAGACAAATATAATGAAGCAGGTAAATGTGGCCATGCCCATTGAATCGGAATTGATTTAAATGTACGTCACACCCGAGTTGAAGTCTATAAGGATTTCAGCAAGTTTTACCGATGAACATACAAAAACGAGACGAAAACAGCCTTGACATATTGATGCTATGGCTGTATGCTTTTATGTATGAGAACAACAATACGGCTTGATGACCAGCTGTTGATTGAGATAAAACAGTATGCGGTTAGGAGTGGGCAAACCCTAACGGCCGTTATCGAAGACGCGCTTCGGCTGATGCTGGCTAGCCAGCAGCCATCGGAAAAGCAGGAAAAGGTTAAGCTGTTAACTGTCGAGGGCAACGGTACTTTGCCGGGAGTTGATTTGGACGACAGCGCCAACCTGCTCGATTTGATGGAAGAGGTCAATGCTTCTGATTGATGTCAATGTCCTCGTGTACGCCCACCGGGCGGACGCTATTGGACACGAGGCGTTCCATCAGTGGCTGAGTGACGTGATTAATGGTGATCGGGCTTATGGCATATCCGATCTTGTGCTGAGCGGTTTTCTTCGCATCGTCACCCATCCTCGACTCTTTAATCCACCCAGCAATATTTCGGACGCATTGACTTTTGCCAACCAGGTTCGCCAACGGCCGAATTGTATAAGGGTGACGCCAGGACCGCGTCATTGGGCCATATTTGAGGGGCTTTGCCGCTCCAGCGGCGCAAAAGGCAATCTGGTTCCCGATGCCTATTTGGCTGCTCTGGCTATTGAATCGGGAGCTGAATGGATCACTACCGATCGCGATTTCAGCCGCTTCCCCGGTCTAATATGGCGCCATCCCTTTAGCGATTGAAAACGTTGGCCTGGAAATGGAGTCGTCCGACACTTCTAGATTTATTATGTAGGAGTAAATGGGAGCATGGGCTAGGCAATCGGGCATATAGTTGTTGACGCGTGACGGAGTCATTCTCGATTGCCTTGCCCCTACACGCAGAGGATGAAGGAAAATCTGCAACGCAAAATGTCAGTTTGCGGGTCGAACTAACGGTAAGGGCAAGGCAATCGGGTAGATAGGTGTTATCGCGAGACGGAGTCGTTCACGATTGCCTTGCCCCTACACGCAAAGGATGAAGGAAAATCTGCAACGCAAAATGTCAGTTTGCGGGTCGAACTAACAGTTCAACCTACAGAGGAGGGGAGTTTAAGGTTCTGAACCGGGAGGATCTTGAGTCGGGTACTCAATTCTGATCACGGGGCTTACGACCCATCACCCTTGTCGATCCAGGTTGTCTCCGGTGGTAATATTGTGTAGGAGACGTTAGAGGGAGTAAGAGGATGAAATTAACAGAGATTTTGAGCACACGCCAGAAGCCTTCATTATCGTTTGAACTTTTCCCAGCTAAGACGGAGAAAGCAGCGGCAAACCTGGATAAAAACATCGAAACGTTAGCGGATCTGAAGCCGGATTTTGTTTCGGTCACTTTCGGAGCCGGGGGATCAACCAGGGAAGGTTCACTTCAACTCATAAAGAAGCTAAAAAATGATTTGGGGCTCGAGGTGCTGGCCTATTTTGCTGGGTATGGCTTGGGGCCGGACGATATCACTGCTGTTCTAGACAGCTATCAAGCAATTGGTATCGAGAGCATCCTGGTTGTGCGCGGTGATGTGCCTCGAGAGAAAGAATTTGAGCCCCATCCAGAGGCCCTGGAGCACGCATCTGACTTGATGGCCTTCATCCGGCCAAAATATGATTTCTGTATTGGTGTCGCCGGATATCCTGAGGGGCATATTGAATCTACTAGCAAGGAGAAGGATCTTGAATACCTTAAGCTGAAGGTGGATCTAGGGGCTGAATACATTATTGCCAACTACTTTTATAATAACGAATTCTTCTTCGATTTTGTTGAAAGGTGTCGTAATATTGGGATTGACGTGCCGATAATACCGGGGGTGATGCCAATATACAGCGTCAAGATGATGGAGATATTGGCTGGAATATGTGGGGCGACCATTACAAATGATGTACGCAACGGGATCGCGGCCCTGGTTGAAGGAGACACGGAAGCGCTGATAGAATATGGAATCGACTTTGCCGCCCGCCAGTGCCTCCAGCTGATTGAATCTCGTGTGCCGGGAATACATATTTACACGATGGATCGAAGCCGGTCTACAGTTGGTGTGGTCGGCCGGTTAAGATCTGATGGGCTATTATGATAAAATGCTATTGTCGTCTTTTACCAACGCAGGGATATCCATAGAGCTAGGTTAGCTTATAGGTGACAGGCTGTACCTTAGAACCTCTCTTAAACCCACTGCATACTTCATGCCAAAAAATATCACAAAGTTATAATGAGTCTCCACTGGAAGAGTAACTCTCTGGTTCATAGGCGACATGTTAAGCTTGCGCAAGAGAAAAATGGTTACAGCGGTTTACGATTTGTGGAAAGACAACAGAGGTCTTTACGAGCACAATAATTCGAGATCGAGCTTTGGCTGTTAGAATCAGATCCACAATTTCCCGGAAATGGTTGATAGAAGAAAATATTAGGAGACGGGCCAATCCGTTTAGGGTTTGTTCCGGCAATTATTTGAGGGATTCAAAATCAGTTGCCAGATTCATTCCATAGTTATGGTTAATTTATTCAGCAAGGTCGATTTATCAGGAGTTGTGGCTATGATCTTAATGGGCGCTCAATGGGCGTGATTCGAATTCAGCCCGGGCTTTACACTTTTTTGAAATTAACTATCAAGGAGAGTGGTGAAGATGCCCCAGAAAAATGACAGTGATGGCTTGAGAGTCGGACTGGCTCAAATCGCACCTGTTTGGTTGAACCGGGACAGCACCCTGGCAAAGATCCTGCAGTATGTCCAGGAAGCGGGTGATGCTGGCTGCAGCCTGGTTGCATTTGGGGAGGGGCTGCTACCCGGTTATCCATTCTGGATTGAACGAAGCAACGGCGCTGTCTTCAATTCGCCAGTACAGAAAGAATTCCACGCCCATTATCTGGCTAATGCCGTTCAGATTGAGGCTGGACACCTGGATGAACTCTGCGAATTAGCTCGACAGCTGAACCTGGCCGTGATCTTGGGCTGTATCGAACGGCCGGGAGATCGCGGAGGACACAGTGTATACGCGAGCTTGGTATATATTGATGATGCGGGCGTCATCCAATCAGTTCACCGAAAGTTGATGCCCACATATGAGGAAAGGCTGACCTGGGCTCCTGGCGATGGCCACGGAATAAAAACCCATCGACTCGGGCCATTTACAGTAGGCGGACTAAACTGTTGGGAGAATTGGATGCCGCTGGCCCGAGCAGCATTATATGGTTTGGGCGAGGACCTTCATGTGGCCCTATGGCCTGGCAGCATGAGCAACACTCAAGAGATAACCCGCTTTATGGCCTTGGAAGCCCGTTCTTATGTGCTTTCGGTTTCGGGCCTAATGCGTTTTTCTGATATTCCTCCTGAAACACCACAGCGATCGGCGATCGCGGCCGATCCCGCAGATATTTTTGCCAACGGTGGATCCTGTATTGCCGGACCGGATGGGGAATGGATAGTCCCACCGGTCGAGGACGAAGAAAAATTAATCGTAGCCGACATCGACCATAAACGCGTCAGGGAAGAACGGCAGAACTTTGATCCGGCTGGTCATTATGCAAGACCGGACGTTCTGCGCCTAACAGTTAATCGCCAGCGCCAGAGCACGCTTAATCTGGTTGATTGATCATTTCTGGGATAGCCTCCCAGGCCGGCTACTAAAATCCCACTGAACTGCATCGACCAATAGGTTGACCATCAGGCTTACACTCGAGAGTGATTGATCAAATTAAATTAACTCTGTCGTTCTATAAAATGTTCAAGGGCCTTAAGGTCGGGCATTGATGGTGATGATCCGGCCTGGCTTACTGCAAGAGCGCCGGCCGCATTGGCCCGCCTGACAGCGTT
>BTQB01000220.1:0-4758 GCA_036985655.1 Anaerolineae bacterium
TCTTGCGTTAATGTGCTGGCGAGAAACAGTAAATAATCGCCATCTGCTGGAACTTCAAAAACGATATTAGCGTCATAACCAACCCCGCTATCGTCATCCCACTCCAGAAAAAAATCGTCCAACACAGTCGACATGGCCACCAAGGGATCTTGACCACTGTCGACTTTTAATTTGTACTGGGATTCAAAATCCTCCCGGGTAGCTGCCCGGTCAATATCGGCCGTGCTTATCGCGATTAAAGGATCGAGATTGCCGCCGGTACCTTCAGCATAGACGTATAAAACCTGTTCCACCTTAAGATCTGGTAAAACAAAAATGACGACGCCGTTTGTGTCCAAACGGCCGGTCAGCTCTTGCGCCGGCCCACTCGCCTGAGCCCATACACCGGTTGGATTGGAACTGAGCCCGATAGCAAGAAACAAGAAAGCAAGAAACGAAAAGACTCTGGACATGTTTTTGTTCATGCGGATCTATACGTTAATAAAATAATGATGTTCCTCAAGAAGGCTGGTTCTCTCAGCGAGTAAGAGGCGGCCTTTGAGTATATTGTGATGAAGTAATGGGAGATCAATTGTCTGGAACGTCCTTGAGGCGGCCGATATACCCCAGGTCGCTGTCGATCATAAAACCCCGGGTTAACTGTGCCTGGGTGGCAATCCCAAAGATTAATATAGCGATCCAGATAATTATCCAGAGAAACGAGTTGTTCACGATCTCTTGAATAAAGTCCGTCCCTGATACGAATTCCTCTAAACTAGCTTGATTGAGCACGAGCATTAAGCCCATCACAGAGGCCGTCGCCCCACTCCAAGCAGTAAGAAAAATAATCAGATATTTCTTTATGTCAAGAGCTATGGCCAGACCAATTCCGACAAGAGCCCCAGCTAATGGCACAACAGCTCGAATTAGCGAGGAATCAATCTCTAGAGCAGTAACCAGGCCAGCGCCCAAACCTAAACCGATGACCCCGGCCAACAGTGCAATGCCAAAGGAATAGATAAAGTATGAAACCAAAGCTAAAGCAATCCCAGCTAAGGCGCCAACGATCCATCCCGTAAATGTGGATAGAAATCCTTCACCAAGCCAGCTCGCTATTAATTCAGCGCCCAGGATGAAACCGGCGACAAACCCGGCAATAGGCAGCAAAATAAGAAAGGCCTTATAACCCCAGACGAGGAAAACGACCCCCAATAGCATTGCAGTTAATCCGACAAATATCTGAAGAAGCATTTGACCTCCAGCTAATAGTCCCAAAATGATTTATTAATCATGGCTCTATTGAAAAAACTCAGTTAACGAAGACGTCACAGGTTTTTCTCTAGAGTAACCTTGTACCCGCCAGCACCCGCTGGCCTGCGCCTTTGTGTGAGTCTTATTCAGCGGACTCAATCATGGATTTTAAATAGTTGGCGTAATTAGACCTTGAGACGAACAGGACGGCAAATCTCCATATCTGGCTGTCGAATCAGCGCCCTCTCTAAATCTTTAGGGATATCCATCTGTCACGCCCCCTCCGCAGAGTTGAGGTCGTAAACATTCTGCAAGGATGAATATCTGTGGCTCAACTGAAAAAACTCAGATAACGTCGGTGTCACAGGTTTTTCTCTAGAGCAACTTGGCGACTTGTGACTTGCGCGAGCCTTTTCCAGCAGACTCGTCCGTAATTAGCGCCATGAGTTTTGGCTAGTCCGACCTCTTGCTCAACACATCCCGGAGGTGCTCATCGGCTTCAGTCGGCAAGGACGTATGGTAAACCTCACCCTTAAATGGTTTAAGGGCTGCCATGGCAGCGGTAGGATCAGCCTCCCGAACTATGAAGAAAATGGCTGAAGTTCCAGGCTGCAAACCATCACGAACCTGCTTGATAAATTTCTTTTCAATTCCGAGATCGACCGTAGCGCCAATCAATCCTCCGGCAACCGCTCCAATTACAATACCAGCGATCGGAAAGAAGATGCCAGCCAGCAGCAGGCCGATTGCACCGCCGCCTACAGCCCCGACCTTGACGCCCCGATCCATCTCATCCTTTACATGAACCTTGCCTTCCTCGTCCTTGACAATCACGGCCGAATCGTCAAGTTTAAGACGACCACCTTTCTCCTGGCTTTTGAGCGCTGCACGCACCTTTCCCGCCTCTTCTTGGTTGTCAAAGGTAATAACGATTAAATAAGACATCCTTAACCTCTCCTGATCACCTCAATCTTGGCGAGCTTCCAACTAATAAACATTTTATCCTTGTCGCTATAGCCTTGGAAGGCCAATCCATGCATGAACTTGCTCCCGTCTAAAATAAGATCTTTAACCAGGGCCAATTGGACATCAATCTTCGACCTCATCACTCAGCCGATCTTCCCTGTCAGACGCCGCTATATCTGCCGCGGTATCTACCGCGGTATTTGCCCCGGCATTTGCCCCGGCATTTGCCGCCGATCCTTCCCAGGTCGAGGCCATTTCTTCAACCATCCTCTTGGATAGGGAGTGGCGTAACACGATCCCATCAACTTCAGCCAGTACATCCGATAACTGTTGGGCTGTCTTTCCTTCTACAAGGACTATTAAGGCTGATGAGTCAGGTTCCACATATTCCTGATATTTTTCAAGGAAGGCGTTGGAGAAACCAGTATCGATCTTCTTTGCCGCAAAGCCGCCAGTACCGGCGCCGACCAGCGCCCCAACAACTACGCCAACTGGACCACCAACGAGGCCAATCAAACCACCAGCCACAGCACCAGCCAGGCCGCCTCGCGTGGCGTCCACATCGGCCGTTTCTTTTATCTTGGCCTTCCCTTCAGCATCTTTCACCACGATGGCTGCATTACGTATGCGAATATCCTTGCGCCCTTTGAGGTTCTTCAGCGCGGCGCTGGCCCCTTTCGGATCCTTGAACAGCTTGGTTACAAGCTCTAACCCTCGCGGCTCACCTTCTTTATTGTAATGGCGTTTCAAGGGTATCCCGGGCAGCGCTTTCAGGTCCTCTCGGTCCATTTTTAAATAAACAGTGCTCTCCAGGGCCTCATCGACGGCCGATAAAGGAATTGCTATCTCCTGTTTTCCCCATAAGTGCCCTTCCTGCAGCACGATATGGCTGATTTGGCCGCTATCAGGGTCAATCAGAAATTCGCCCACGGTACCTACTAAACCATCTCTGGCCTCGACAAAAGCGCCTCTCCGAATTGCTATTTCACCTCTGGGGATTCTCTCGGTTTCTATAGGTATACCTTCGGTTCGAAGTGGCGTCACATAGGGAGCCAGGTAAATGGCGTCCGCCGGATAGCCAGGTTCATCCCTGTCAGCTTCCAGCCAGTGCATCTCAGAAAACTGTGGCATTCCCTGAAGTTCATCCAGGCTTAACTTCAAATAGATGGAATCATGGGTACTCTTGGTTATGAATTCAATCGGGACTATCCAATTTTCAGACCCGGCAACCTCTTCCCTTTTAACGACAAAGTGGGTAACCGTTTTTTGAGTTGGATCTATAATGACGTGACTTGAGCGTCCTGCTGGACCATCAAGGCATAATACTTCTGCATCGATAGGGATCTCGATCATCTATTTCTCCTAAACCAGCCACTAGTGACTTTAGATACCAATAGGGGCGACCCTTAGGTCGCCCCTGTGATTTGTTCCAAGCGATCAAATATCAGTTCGTTCTGCCCAACAGATTGTTGAGCCCAATTATAAATTGGGCCCAATTCCCGTTTACTCTGGTGATCAGCAACTAATCAATCATTAACCTGTAAATAAGACAGGTCTACAATTGTCCAGCTTAAAGGCTTATGCCTCTGCTGCTGCTTCTGCTGCTTCTTCCTCATTCTCATGACCACTGAAGGCGGCGCGCATTTTTGATTCTTGTTCTTCTGTCAAAGAGGTCTGGATAATCGTTGGGTTGAATTTCTTTAATTCGTCCATGACCTTATCAGGGGTAACCTTGCGCACCAGGATGAACAGAGCCGAGTGCCCGGGTTCAATGGTTTCGCCGACTTCCTTGATGAATTTGTCATCTACGCCTATGTCTGTCAAGCCACCGGCAATAGCGCCAGTGATGGCCCCGACAGCCAGGCCAAGCCAGGGCGCAAAGAACAGCAAACCGATAAGCATGCCCCAGAAAGCCCCGCCTAACGCGCCAGCGCCAGCCAGGCTGGTTACCTGCTTAACTTTAACTTTGCCATCTTGTTTGCGTACAACAACAGCGGCATCTTCCAGCTCAACCAGCTGCATCTTCTGCATCTTTATCAGCGCATCACGCGTCTTCGCTGCGCCATCTTCTGTATCAAATGCAAATACTATTAAATCAGCCATTTTTTCTCCTTAAACTATTGAATATATTTTTCCCTGACTTTCGTCGATCGCCTTATTGGTGGAACTGTCAGCTAGAAAACGAGCATTCTTATGTTCGATTTCTAGCCCGATCCAAAAGATAAGATTCCCAAGGGTTTGATTACTTGGATCAGTCCAGGCTTCAACAGGTTTAGATTAAACTATTGTCTGCGAAGGTGAATCTGTCAATAAATACGCCAAAGGCTCCGTTCTTCTGGTAACCTTTTCAATTATCTTGACATTCTCATTTTTGGCAAGTGTTGGCTAGGTATTTAGCCAAATATTCATGAAGAGTCTTACAAAGTGTTATCAGGTTTGGATCTCTATCTGGATCTCTAACCGATTGTCATTATGTCAAGTATTATCGTGAAATCTAGCCCACTTTTCAGAGATCGATATTATAGGTACCTCTACATCGGATTACTTGACTTCTTACTGTAG
>BTQB01000221.1:0-4749 GCA_036985655.1 Anaerolineae bacterium
ATGGATTCCTCCCCCTATTTACCAAACAGAGGTTAATCTTACTCTAGACCCGGTTTCGGAATGACAGTAACGGATTTGTCATTTCGAACGAAGAGAGAAATCCATACTATCTCACACGTCCATATGGATTCCTCCCCCTATTTACCAAACAGAGGTTAATCTCACTCTAGACCCGGTTTCGGAATGACAGTAACGGATTTGTCATTTCGAACGAAGAGAGAAATCCATGATTCTTCTCACGGCCGTATGGATTAAACCCCTTTTTTGCCAAACAGAAGGTACTCTCTCTATAAACCCGGGCTCGGAGCTTTTCAACGATTTAGTTAACAAAACAGTAGATAGTGTCTGGTATGATCCTGTTGAAAGAGTGAACGCTGGTTGTCCGCGAGAAAACCGCTTGCTATACTCCGGCAAGAAATCTATACAAATATAAGCATCGTTAAGGGCGGCAGACCCTTTTATTAGGCAGCAATGGTCCGGAATTTCAATGACAGCAAGTGACATGAAGGTTCAGGTAAAAGGCCCAACCACTAAGGTTGATACAAAAGCCGGAGAGGAGTCCTTCAAGTTTCGATTTATTCTACGTCTCAGCACTTTTCAAATTGGATCGGCCATGGCCGACATCCTGATGACCAGCGTGTGGAATAGGATCATGATCTCCAACTTTGGGATTCCCGCGTGGCCCGTAGGCTTGTTGATCGCTCTCAGGTACTTGCTATTTCCCTTAAGTCTCTGGGCAGGTTACCAATCCGACAACCATCCAATTCTCCGTCTTCACAGGACGCCATATATTTGGTTTGGTCGCTTCCTGATGTTTATTTCTTTTCCTTTTCTTGGCTTAAGCTTGGGTCGATTGGCTGACAACAGTGGCGATGTTTTGGGTTGGCTGCTGGCATTATTATGTTTCCTGCTCTATGGAGCGGGCACCTTGATATCGGGGAGTCCGTTCTTAGCCCTTGTCCGCGACAGCGCTCCCAAGGAAAAACAAGGTTTGGCAATAAGCACGGTTCAGACGGTCCTAATTGCATTCTTTCCCGTTTCCGCCATTGCATTTGGCTATTGGCTTGAGACCTATAATCAAACCACCTTCTGGCAGGTTATCTTCTTCACCATGATCGTTGCTGCTTTCTTTTGGATATTTGCCATCATTAGGATGGAAAAACCGAAAATTGAAAACAAGATTACCTCCGAGGGTCCAACCCTTTCAAGTTTCATTGAGACATTTAAGAAAATTTGGAATGATCGACGGACCCGTCACTTTTTTGCATTCTTGGCCGTTGGAACTGTTGCCGCCTGGGCACAGGACAATGTTTTGGAGCCATTCGGTGCTGAGGTTTTCGATATGCCGGTAGGCCAGACGACGCGTTTAAACGCCTATTGGCAGGGGCCGCTAGTGGTTGTGCTAGTTCTTGTCGCTTTTATTCGGCGAAAATATCCACCAGAGGAGCAGACAGGAATCACGCGATTTGGTCTTGTCTTGATGACGTTTGGGATGGTTCTATTGGGATTATCTTCTATTGTAAGCAATACTAACTTGGTGATATTCGGCTTAGTTATATTTGGAGCCGGGTTTGGTTTCTTCACCTTTGGCGCCTTCAGCCTTCTTGCTGTGATGACTACCGATATCGAGGCTGGCGCCTACTTGAGTTTATGGACAATATGCATCCTCGTTTCTCGCGGGCTGGGGATAAGCTTAGGAAGCATACTACGCGATATTTTTATTGCTCTGACCAACACACCGGAATTGGCCTACGGGGCGATCTTCTTTTTGGAGGCGGTTGGATTATTGGTGGCAGCCCAATTGCTGTCAAAGCGTGATATCCTGGGTTTTGCTCGTGATTCTGGCCGGATTAATAGGAATCAACTTTCAGCTTCGGCAACGGATATGTAAGGTTGGCTCTTTATGCTGTCCTTGGCGCTAAAAACCAAAATCCTTTTGCCTCACTATTGGTGATTCAAGCCCGGACACGCCAAGTCCTAACAGTCGAATTTTTTGTTTACCATCCCAATTTCGCTCTAAGATAATCAGGGCCGTCTCATAAATCTGAAGTTCATCATCAGTGCCAATTTCCCTGCTCATCTGCCTGGTAAATGTTGTGAAATCCGCCCACCGGATCTTCAAACGAATTGTATGGGCAACCATCTTCCGCTTTCTTAAGGAATTGGAAATGCTGCCAGACATTTTTAGCAGGTGGGACTTTAATTCCTCAGGATCACCGACGTCCTGACTAAAAGTCCTTTCATGGCTTATGCTCTTGCGCTGGCCCCTTTCCGTGGATACTTTTCTTACGTCGATCCCCATGGCTCGATTTTGCATGTTCTCAGCATGGCGGCCGAATAAGGCCTGCAAAGCTGCCAGATCCTTATTGGCTAACTGGCCACAACTATTGATACCTATATCATTGAGGCGTTCAGCTGTCTTGGGTCCTATTCCCGGGATTACTCTGACGGGCTGGGGAGCTAAAAATGTAGCTTCCTCTCCAGGTTGGACAATCGTACTGCCCTCAGGTTTATCGAAATCTGAGGCTACTTTGGCCACAAGTTTGCTAGCCGCCAATCCAATGGAGGCTGGTAAACCAGTTTCGTCCTTAACCCTCCGCTGTATCTCCACAGCCAATAAAGCAGGATCTGATGCATCACTAAGATCGACATAAGCCTCATCCACGCTCATTCTCTCGACAGATCCATACTCCTTTAGAATATCCATGACTTTTCTGGAACTGTCGCGAATATCGGACCAGTTGCTACCGACGATTTTTAGCTGTGGGCAAAGGCGTAGGGCGCTCTTTGACGGCATAGCAGAATGGATTCCAAATTGGCGGGCTTCATAGCTGGCAGAGGCTATGACGCCCCGGTGGTCCGGCTGCCCGCCAACCGCTAGAGGTAGTCCCACATCTTCAGGATGATGAAGAAGGTGAACATTTACAAAGAAAGCATCCATGTCAAGGTGGAGTATCGCCTGAGGCCATTTCTTTGAAGGTTGAACCTCGACATCTGCCATTTTTAGAAGATTGCTAAGCGCTTTTTCTTACCAATAGGTGAGTCTGCTGAAAAAAAGCTCACGCAAGGGCGCAAAGGCGCAAAGTTTTTGATGATTTAAACCAGCTTATATGATCCTAAAGCTATTCATCCAATTGGTTGACAACACGAGTAATGCCGTTCTTTATCAAAGCTGATCCGAAATTGATGAGGAGTCCTAGACGCTTGTCTGCAAGTCTGAGGTAAGTTAGCAATTGCTTCTTGTGAACGGGAGAAGTGTGCTCAACTGATTTGAGCTCAACGATTACCTTGTCTTCCACGATCATGTCGGCCCTGTAACCAACTTCTATCGTCACATCGTCGTAGATAACTGGGATGGGGTTCTGTAAATCGACCGCAAGACCGCGCTTTCGCAATTCATAGGCCAGCACGGTTTCATAGGCTGTTTCGAGCAAACCTGGTCCCAATGTCGTATGTACCTTATATGCTGCGTCAACGATTTCACGAGCAATTTCGTTTTCGTTCATTAAGTCAACTCACCGCGCTGCTGGCAGGACGATCTGCATGCTGTAATTATCCTACCTTTTATAAACATACAAGGCGCAAGTTTCCTAGAGAAAATCCTGTTACATTGGCGTTATCCGAGTTTTTTTCAGTGAAGCCATCGGTAAGCCAATCAATCATCAGGAATGTCTAAATCGTCTACAAAGTTTCGCAGCGCTCGTATATTGCGTAAAGGCGTGTTGGTCATAGCGACACAGCCGACGCCCAGCAACAAACGATGCCCATTCGTTTGGGCCAGGGCATCACCCGCCTCAGCCAACGCACTTTCCGGGGTGTCTTTATAAAGGGACCACCTGGATACGCCGCCGCTAACTGCTCCGGAAACTTGTCTTAATCCATCTGACAAATTGAAGCCCGTATCCCGGTCATGCCAGTTAAAAAGCTGCACGGGATAGTCGGCTACTAAATCGAACATGATATCCTTTTCGCCGTGAATATGGACCATGTTCAGCCAAAGATCGCTGGCTGCGGCCAAAATCGGTTCATCATAGGGACGGCCAAAGCTCTGGTATTCAATGGGACTTATCAAAGGGTACCGGGCATGTTGTATGGCGTAAAAAATGCCACTAATCCCTGTATCCAATATGGCGCGAACATAGGCAATGGTGCTCTGGGTGATTATTTCGAGCCCCTGGCGGAACTGGTCAGGATGGCTGCGCATGTGACTAAGCATCCGGCTCTCTCCGGCGATGTTCTTTGCCTGGGCTAAGGGCGAAAAAATTGTGGCGATGTATGGCGGCGGATCGGCAAACTCTTTCGTCAATCCCTTCCCTAATATCTCAAGCGCCTCTATCTGGACGGCCAGCATTCCTGTACCCGGATTGAGGGCTGAAAGTTTGGTCCAGTCCTCAGGATCTTTGACGACGCGCCGGGTGTAGGTTCTCGTACCCTCGTATGAACCTTGCCACTGCGCCTCAACCCCCCAATCGACCAGGCAAAAACTGCTGGCAGGTGAAACCTTTATCAAGTCCCAATCATAATCTTTCTGCCAGCCAAAATGGGCGGCCGCTAAAGATGCAGCATCCTGATCATCACCAGGCCAATGACGCCATATGGCAACCGGCGGCCTATCAAGACGAAGGCCAGTGATGGCTGCCTCTAAACGCTTTCTTTTATTCCAAGTAGACATGTCTTTCTCCAATATTTCGGATGACGGGCAGAATCCCGCCTAATAATTGTAATCCAAGCAGCAAATTATCTCTCACT
>BTQB01000222.1:0-4743 GCA_036985655.1 Anaerolineae bacterium
GTCCGCCGCCTCGCTGTCACAATCCGCTCCTCTGTCAGATGCCGCCCCCTGATCCCGAATACCGGAGGCTCGCACAGATCCACTGGCAGAACCGAGCAAAGCTAGGATGATAGCGATCACAATAAAACTAAAAAGAGACGAGACTGCCAGTTGCCATTTTTTCATGCGTTTTCTCCAGGTTAGATGGCGTGGTCAATAGTAGGCGAATTATGAGAGGAGATGTGTTGGCACGCTCCAGACACAACCATGAATGAATACATTGCAGTACAAACTTGCAGCTTGTCCAACATTTTTAAAAGATTTTACCTCAGGCTTGTCCTGTGCAATGGTAACCAACCGCCTGTGCATCTCCTGTAGTTCCCAGTGTACCCCAAGGAACAGCGTCTGTCACCACTATCCTGTAAAAAAGTAATAAAACTTATACACAGCAAAACGGCCATATCCTGCAAATCACAAAACAGGAAGCCAAACACCCCCAAAACAAAAATAACACTGAACTTGTGTTGCTTTTACGACCCGCATTGAGCGTTCGAATGAGCTTGCGCCGAACTCTTGTTGAAGTGGCCCTTTCCAAAAACAAACTTCGGCTGTAAATGTGAAGCTGCAGCAGAAACTTTTTTAATACCAGGCGGCCGTTACCAGAAACCTGAAATAAAAACACCAAACTGCTGAACAAAACGAGCACTGATTTGACTGTCGGAGAATTTGTGTATGCCAAACGGATATCCGATCTCTTTTTGACTTGAGTCACTATTCTGTGAATAATCCACATATGGCAAATATATGTTAGTGATTTAGGAGGTTTTTATGCCACAGCTTCATTTCTATGTGCCTGAACAAATCGCCGACCGCGTCCGTCAAGAAGCAAACGCTGCAGGTTTATCGATCTCTCAATATCTAGCCGAAGTGGTAAAAAGGGAGCTCCACCCGCAATGGCCGGCGGACTTTTTTGAAGAAGTTGTCGGCGGTTGGCAGGGCGAGCCATTGCAACGCGAGGAGCGAGCGGCCTTTGACGTGCGAGACGCAGTTCTATTTGGTGGAAGTTGATGTACCTGCTTGATACAAATGCTTGCAATCGCATCCTCAATAACAGTTCGTCAGCCCTGGTAACACGGTTGCGCCAGCATCGACCAGACGAAATTGCCCTCTGTTCGGTGGTAAAGGCAGAGTTGTTGTACGGTGCGCAGCGAAGTAGCCGCATCGCCGAGAACCTGCGCGTTTTGGACCGTTTTTTTGAACCTTTTTACTCCTTTCCTTTTGACGACAACTGCATGCAGGCCTTCAGTCGTATCCGCACCGATTTGGAACGTACAGGGACACCGATTGGTCCCTATGATCTATTGATCGCTGCTACCGCAGTCGCAGGTGGCAGAACATTGGTAACAGCTAATACACGCGAATTTAGCCATGTTGCCGGCCTGACAATTGAAAATTGGGAAGAAGTCGCGGCCGGCTAGTTGGCTCGTTGTATCAGAAAAGATCGACTTGGGATCGCTTAGGGGCATCCAGTTCTAATAAACCGCTCGATTTTCCTGTCGGGCGGTTTTTTGCGTAGATTCGCTTCGACCAGCGAGAGAAGGTGGCGGAAATATTGGCGTATTTGTTGACTTAGTTTATTAAAGTACTGGGGGGTTTTTTTATGGATACAAAAGTGAACGTCCACGAAGCAAAGAAGCACCTGTCGAAATTGCTGCAGCGGGTCATAAATAGCGAGAGCTTCATCATCGCCAAAGGTAGCAATGAGATCTTCTTGAGTGCTGCCAGTGCCTGGGAGATTGCCATCGAGGTTGCAAAAGGACGCCTGACTTTACCAGAACCTCCAGATCAATACTTGGCCGATCGTATGCGCCTGCATCGGTTCTCAGCACTGCCAATCGAGCTGGGTCATGCACTTGAGGTGAATCGGTTGCCGGACATTCATCAGGATCCGTTTACTCGGCTTCTGATAGCCCAGAGTCAACTGGAAGATATTCCTCTCTTGACTACGGACCCCAAGATCCACCGTTACCAAGTTGAGGCGATCTGGTAGCGCTTCATGATATCTAACAGTTCGAAATGGATCTAATTGGGACCACAAACGTTAGGTTGGGACCACAACCTTTAGGTTGGGACCAAAACCTCCAGGAGCGCCGTCTGGGCAGCGCTCTTCTACTTCAAAATCTCCATCAAAAGATTTCGATTTCTCGCGGAAGCTGCATGATTCGCCTATAAATTTGATGATATGAGCTTTGTGTGTCAGCTAATCTAGCAAGGCGACCGTCATTCGTGGTCAGCGTGTTAGACACGCTCAAGCCCTAAAGGCAAATCCTCGGCCGCAATGCCGGAGCCTGTAGAACAAACCACAAAGCGAGTTGAGAGCTGAAGGAGATGTGAAGATTCCCTCCTTTTATCCCGATTATTGTTCGCGTTCTGGGGGGCTGAAGTTAGGCAGCCCGAGGTTGCGCCCCCAGCTTGACAAGATTGCCAAAGCCCACTAGTATATACTAGTGATATATACCGACGAGGTATTTTATGAAAACAGCAAAGTTGTTCAAAAACGGCCGAAGTCAGGCGGTAAGACTCCCGCTTGAGTTTCGCTTTGAAGGAACCCAGGTTTACATTAAGCGGATGGGAAATGCGGTCCTGCTGTTGCCAGAGCAGGACACATGGCAAATGCTGTTCGACAGCCTGGAATTGTTCTCCGATGATTTCTTGGAAGTGCGCGACCAGCCTGTAGGACAAGTTCGGGAAACGCTGTTCGAGTGAACTATTTACTGGACACTAATATCTGCATTTATCTCATCAAAAGGAAGCCCATTTCTGTCCTTGCCAAGTTTAATGAACATGCAGTTGGCGATATTGGGATTTCCACAATTTCGGTTGCAGAATTATCTTACGGCGTACAGAAGAGCAGGCTTCGAGATCAGAATCAGCAGGCGCTTTTACAATTCCTGGGGCCGTTGATCATAGCTGAATTTGATACAGATGCTGCCTTTGTCTATGGCCAGGTTCGAGCGGGCTTGGAAGCTCGAGGGACACCCATTGGCTCGCTAGACACAATGATTGCTGGTCACGCGCTTAGTCTAGGGGTCACGATAATTACCAATAACGAAAGGGAATTCTCGAAAGTACCCAAACTCAAAGTGGAAAATTGGATTAATGGCTGATTGGCAATCGGGCACAGGTCATCGCGGGAGCATGGGTTTTTCGAAATCGCACTTCTGTGTAGTTCGACTTAAGTCTCCGTAGGGGCATCTCCAAATGGAGCGCTGTCTAGATGGCGTTCTTTTCGTCTACACCTGGGTCTCACAGGTTCGAATCGTTAATCGAAAAAAAGAGAAATTAGACACCGAATCTTTCCTGGTAGATCATCATTTTGACCATTACAAAAAGGATGTTGAGCTGACTGTCTGACCAATGCACACTTGTGAAATAATCATTTGAACACTGGAGAATACTGCATCATTTGAGAGAAATATGCCTCAATAATGACATTGTTCATTTCCGATCGGATCGTCACAACTCCAAGGAAAAAAATGATGTCAACTTCTTGAACAATGTACTCCAGTGGCACAGCTGTGACACGGTCAGCTAAAGGATAAGAGCGGGCGCCCGGGTAAATAATAGCCAGGTGATCATCGAAATAATTTAGCGTGTCCATGGGCACAAAGTTTCGGGCTAGCGTCGTCTTACCAGCCTGGCGTGGTCCGATTAAGGCGACAAATCGATTACGCTCCAGGGTGGTTCGACCCCGGAGTGTCTGATCTGGCCTTGGTATCATGTCCAATTATTCCATGAAATACTAACATCAAATGTTCGATTTTCATGGATATTAAAACAAATTTGTGGGATGCAATATTGGCTATTGGCAATAAATATCACATCGGCCGAATCGATCCCTTTCTTTCATTCCAGAAGTGACTTTGACATGTACTTTGTAAAGTTTGGGGCACCCTTACTCCCTACGCTTGGCCGTGACCAATCCAGCCTTTTGTAGCTAGGCTCTATAGCATACGATACTACATCAACCATTTCCCATATCTTTAACCAGGCGATCTTTACCGGGAAAAGATTCATCCATCCCATTTTACTGAAAGGAATTTACATATCCGTTTACCAACTGGGCGTCTTAAGATCGTTACGAAATACTTTGCCAGGATTATGTCGATATCGATTTCATGCTAAAATGCCCCTTCTTTGGCCCGGTTAACTAGATATAGATTGTCACCTTCCTGATCGCATTTTTCATAGCGGCTGTCTTGGAATAGATCAAGCGAGTTGGGTAAAATTACCTTTGCTCGTATAAACTTCCCTTTTCTTTCTAAACGAATCGTTTTGTTTAATGGCCGTATTTACTGACCTTACCGCACCGCAATATCGTGATCATCTCTCTCAAGTAGAGGATGCTTTCGAGATCAAAATCATTGATATACAAGGGATGTTACCGGGAACGGCCGATTCAAAATTTAAGATTTCAACAGACGGTTTCGAGGAGCCGCTGGTTATCACTATTCACGAAACACCAGATGTTTCCCCCGCTGGGAAGACAAGCGAGCAAATAAAGATCTTGCTCCACTATTTGGATTATCTTGCGGACGCTTCATCAACGGTGGTAGATAGAGCTGGAGGACCGGTTAATCTAAAAATACTAAAACCTCTCACCGCTTTTCACCAGACATCAGAATCTGCCCCACTTTTGGAACTGGATTTTGATGGCGTGACCAAGGCGCTTTCGATTGTGTCTTTCGTAGAGGGAGAATCTTA
>BTQB01000223.1:0-4723 GCA_036985655.1 Anaerolineae bacterium
CTATCAGCTGATTTTAGTCATAGTAACTATCACGATTTTTCGAATCTATTCATGTGGGCATGGTTACTGTTGGCAGCAGTTGAAAATGTTCGATCAGCAATTGTTGTCCACAATCAATATCACCTTCCCGAATGGCCTTAACGATACGTTCGTGGTAATTCCAAACATCAATCCAATATTGATAATCTGCAAACCTGGTCAGCTCAGTCAGGTCATAAGCGTCCCAATAAGCCCTTATTATTGCCTGGACAAACGGATTATGAAGCCGCTGGAAAAAAGAAAGGTGAAGCTGGCGGTGCTCGCCATTTGGAATATGGATTGGCTGCTCGCGCAATTTAATCCAGGCCTCGCCGACCAATTCATCAAGGTTTCTTATGTCCTCGAGGGTCAACCGGCTCACCGCATCAGACCACATACTGGCCTCAAGAGTCTGGCGAAGCTGGCTGAACTGTTGAAAAGAGGCCTCGCCAGAAGCTAAACCAAAGAGAAGGCTTTTTCGCACGGCTGGATAAAAATCGAAGGACTCCCGGTGGATTCCAAGGCGCGGTTGGACAGAAACAAATCCCAGGCCACGAACCAGCTCCAGCTGCTCCCTCAATTTTCCAACGCTCACCCCGATTTCATCGCTCAACTCTGTGAGGGGCGGCAGTCGATCGCCTGCTTGAACCTGGTTATCAAGGATATATCTAATTAAATCAGATTCGATCTTGTCGCTGATCATCAGTGGTTAATCATCCAATGAATCGTATCAATCCAATTTATCTAATTAATTATAGCAATTATGGACCGGTTGGCAAGAAGATTCTATCGATTAAACAGCAGGTTCGACATCTGTTTTATTGCCGGATTCCTCCAGGAGGATCACACTTCCGGGCGGATCTTGGATCATCACAAATATTGAGAGGACAGCAGTTCGGGGAGAGGAGGACTATGCTAGGGATTGAGTACGCAGAAACTCCAGGCTTGTGATAATTGACGAAAGGGAAGGCTGCTCCAAACACCGGTATGGTCTACGGGGTAAATTATCTATCGAGGTAATAATATCCTTATAATCGACTACGCCATCTTCAAGCGATAGGTGGAGGTCGTGTTCACCATCATGGTTGTTTAGATGACAACATTCCAAATAGGGTTCAAACAAGGCCAGCCATTCGGTAAATGGCTTCTTCGAATAGATGGTGGCATGGGCAACATCCAAACAGGCCCTGAGATAAGGGCTGCTCATCTCGTCAAGGAGGTCGATTATAATCTCCGGTTGGTCCTCCCAGGAGTTTTCCAAGAGAACAGGCACCCCATACCTGGCTATTTCGTCGACAAATTTAGACCAAAATTCTTTCTGGCGCTCACGCCAATCAGCATGGTAACCTAAAAGCTTCATGGGCCCCAAGTAGTTCAGATGTATGACAACATATTTGGCTTCGAGTTCGGCCGCAGCGATCAGGTTTTCCCGGTATCTTTTTCGGGTCAACTTGACAACCTCAGGGTCTCGACTGCCACTGTTCATATCATAAAAGGCCCCATGAAAGCCCAAGTTACCAGGAAATCCCCTTAATTGTCGCTGGTGATCGGCCAATAAATCTCGCCAATTTCCGGACAATGCCTGGGGCTCAGCAAATGCTTGCAACTCTAAACCGAGATCGAACGACTCAGCACAGTCGCGATAGTCGGCTAAATCAGTACAGTTGGTCGTTATTAGGTAGCGATCCATCTCTCTCCGGGTTCATCACTTACAAATATTACCATTATGTTTGCTCTTTTTGCTTTGACAACTTCCTTGGTGGCAGGATTTCTGTAAACATAATGATTACTTGACTGTGGGTTATGTTCACCTTAATGTGTTTATTAATTTGGTATTATGTCAAAAACATAGGTCAAATACCAGCGTACTTTTTTCCTTATTTATTCAACGGGAAAAACAAAAGGCCTTGACAAGGATTTGTGAGGACTTTGATAGGAAGAGGAGAATAAGCGCAAATAACGGATTCAAACTCTGCGATCAATCGATTTTGATTCAAAAGTCCCAATAGGGACAACCTTCCTCGCTCAGAATATAAATAAGAAAAATTGATCCGACAAAACATTTATTTTGCAGGCTCTCATGATTTTATATATCTAATTCATGCTCCTCAGGCAAATTTAATACAGGATAGATGTTAAATCGTTTACAAACATGAAAATATTTATTGGCCATTTGACGGCGATCAGTCCTAACAGTAAAATTCGCGATTATGCCTGAATCATTCACCAAATCAAGTTTTAGTTATGGCGGACAAGCTGTAATTGAAGGCGTTATGATGCGCGGGTCGAAGGCCTTATCTGTAGCAGTGAGAAATCCCAAGGGGGAAATCGTCGTTCACACTGAACCCCTCGATCCTCGGATTTATGGCGGTCAGCTAGCCAGGATCCCGTTCCTAAGAGGCATCACCCTATTATGGGATGCTTTGGGTTTGGGGATCAAGAGTTTACTCTTCTCGGCCGAGGTCGCATTGGAAGAGGAGAAGGAGGATGAGGCTAGTAAGATATTTGAAGGACCGCTTCAGTGGGGAACATTGCTTCTTTCGCTAGGGATGGCTGTGGGCCTTTTTTTTGTGATCCCAACTGTTATTGCTGATCAGATCGCCGCCTGGCTCAATCTCAGCTACTTTGTTGATAATTTGATAGAAGGGTTTATCAGACTCACATTTCTAATAGGCTATATCTGGGTCATTGGACTGCTGCCTGATATAAAGAGACTTTATGGCTACCATGGTGCGGAACATAAAACGATAAACGCTTACGAGGCCGGCGTTGATTTAACACCATCCTCTGTGGCTGACTATCCATTGGAACACCCTCGCTGCGGTACTGCTTTCTTGCTAACAGTTGTGGTTATATCGATTCTGTTTTTCTCGCTGCTGCCAGACATGTCTATCGCCCTTCGTGTACTTTCTCGTATTGTTCTTTTACCAGTCGTGGCAGGTATTGCTTATGAATTTATTCGTTTCACGGCAAAGAACCATCAGAATCCACTAATTCGGGCCATTATCAAGCCAAATCTCGCCTTGCAGCGGCTGACGACCAGAGAACCAGATCATGAGATGTTGGCTGTGGCGATCATGGCTTTTGAGCAGGTACTGATTTCGGAGATTGAAGTCAGCCAATCACCCGAGGCATCAGTGGTAGTTGATGTCTTATCTGCTGATTGAAACGACAAGGGTAGGGGTGGGAGCAGTAAAATCTTCTAGAATGCCTGGCGTTTTCTGCCGGAAAGATGGCGAGGATTAACCGGTGATAATGATAATAACAAAGCGCCCTGGCGGAATATGGCTCAATTTAAGATTGATGGTAAGGATGTAAAAAATGAAAAATAAAATCGCTTTTTATGGTGCTGGGAATGTGGGCGCTACGGCGGCTCATTGGCTGGCGAATATGGAAATCGGTGATTGCGTGCTCTTTGACATATTTGGGCAGGTTGCCGCCGGAAAGGCGCTTGATCTGTACGAGGCCGGCCCGCCGATTGGCTTCGACTCCCAGATAATTGGCAGCAACGATCCAAGCGTGATCCAGGGGGCTGATGTGGTCGTCGTGACGGCCGGCGTTCCCCGCAGGAAGGACCCTGAAACTGGAAAGTTCCCAAGCCGCGATGAGCTGGTACAAATCAACCAGGATGTAATGATCGAGGTATCTGAAAATATAAAAAAATATGCCCCTGACAGCATCATTGTCATCGTCACCAATCCCCTGGATGCCATGTGTCACGTAGTCAAACATGTAACCGGCTTTCCTCGAGAGAGAATCATAGGCCAGGCAGGGGCGCTCGACACTGCCCGTTACAAAACTTTCATCTCCATGGAACTAGGCGTCAGTGTTGAAGACATTCACGGCATTGTCCTCGGGGGCCACGGTGATACGATGGTGCCTCTGCCACGCCATACATCCGTTTCTGGCATACCAGTAACGGAACTGATGAGCTCTGAAAAGCTAGATGCCATCATCAAAAGAACCGCGAAAGGCGGCGGCGAAATTGTCGGTCTACTAGGTTACAGTGGTTATTTTGCTCCGGCGGCAGGCGTGGCCATTATGGTTGAATCGATACTTAAGGATAAGAAGCGTGTCATTCCCAGTGCGGTCTATACCCAGGGTGAATACGGCTATCACGATCTGTTTATTGGCCTACCAGCTGTCTTGGGCAGAAATGGCGTGGAGCGGATCATCGAGATGGTATTGAACGATGAAGAAAGGGCCATGCTGGACCATTCTGCTGATGCGGTACGAGCGGTTGTAGAGGTGCTGGGTTACTAATTTTTCTGGATGGGCTGGATGCAATTCCGACGGTAAGTGCATAATGTGTTTGAAGCTGATATCTGGCCGGAGCGATCGCTCTGGCTTTTACTTATTTTGGCCTGATCAAGAGAAATGAAACAATCAATTTGGGGAGAAGGCAATAATTAATCCTGACTTGAGCCCTGATTACATTTTACATAATGGGACGATATACACGGTGGATAGAAATCTGCCTTGGGCTTCGGCCGTAGCCATAAAAGGTAAGCAGTTTGTTGCCGTTGGTGATGATGAAGACCTACTAATTTACAAATCTGACCGGACCCGGTTAATTGATATAGAGGGCAGGTTTGTCCTGCCTGGCCTATGTGACGCACACATCCACTTTTATGATTGGTCATTATCTCTGGACCAGGTTTCCTTATCGAAATGTCAAAGTAAGGACGAATTAACAGCTAGAGTG
>BTQB01000224.1:0-4722 GCA_036985655.1 Anaerolineae bacterium
GATTTCTCTCTTCGTTTGAAATGACAATGCCGTTGCGGTCATTCCTATCGATAAAGGTAATCAATAGCAGCATCCGTTCTTCCATCGATCAGGTTCAGGTTCCCCCTTTTTTTTATGACCGACCAAAGGGATTATAGGCCTGTAGCAGATAGTGAATTATTACCTCTCGGCCGAATACCATTTTTAGGTTAGCTCCACATTCAGCAAGATCCCCTACCAAAAGATCTGATATTCCATAAAGCTTAGCCTTTTTGTCCTCCTATCAACTGGCCGTTTTCAGCCTTCTCTTTAGTCCCCCAAGAGCAAGCTCAAGACCCAACTCACCAGGCTGATAATTATGCTGGCTAGGAATGCGGTGATAAAACCATCTATCACTAGTACTGGTGAATCAGTTAACAACCTCATTAGCCATTCAGTGAATATCAAGAGTAATGTGTTGAGAATGAGGGTGAAAACCCCTAATGTCAGCACGATCAACGGGGCGCTAATTAATTTTAGAAAGGGTTTGATCAAAGCGTTAACTAAGCCAAAAACCAGACCCACCAATAATATTTGTATTACATTGCCTTCTAGCTGGAATCCCTCAACGATAAGCGAGGCAACCCAGATTGAGAACGCATTGATCACTACACGTAAAATTAATTTGATCACACGGTTCCTCCTTTATTGAATATTACTTCCAATAACGCCGGTCCAAAGGAACATCAGGCAGCGCACGGACTGCCTTTTTTTCGATTTTCAGATATACAATATCCTGGTCAATTTGTTCAATCTGATCGATTGGGATGGTAACCTCCCTGCGGCCGAACAAATGCCTTTCGACCAAGATTAGATGGGAGATTTGATTGTTAGCTGGATTAACAATAAACTCATCTACCTGACCGATATGGCCGTCACTCGCTCGCACCTTAGACCCCCGATGGATGGCTAACTCGTGGTGAGGAACTTGTTCGACCAGGTTATAGGTATCCATATGCTGGTCATCTATCTGGGTATAGGGCCACCAGTTTGCCCCAGACTCAGCGGAATCCATCCATAATTCAAATTCCGTGTTTAAGTTTTCTCGCCCCATGAATTGCATCTTCACATACAGATCAAGTTTGGATAGCTCCTCCTTAGTGCATCGAAGTTGAATCTTGCTGGGTGTGCTTTCGACAATCAAATCAAGCGGCACCATAAACTCGTTTCGTCCTGCTTTGACTACAACATGGGTAACCTCCGAGCTAATCGGATTTAGTATGATGGTCGTAGAGCGGCCGGCCGGTCCATCTGCACAGTTAACGTCAACATTTAGTGGGACATCCATACTTCTTTTTCCTTATCATCAATTGCTGTGATACAAACCCAGGAGAAGATCTAAAAGAACCCGTCTTTAGCAGATTAAGATACATTAGCTCCGCCAGCCATGCAAGATAAGAAACAGTTCGTCCTTGGAAATGCAATGACTAATTTAAGCTGGAGAAAGGTTGGCTATCATTAGCTGTTAGTGGGCTGAAGAAACTAAAGAGAAGAGTATGGCTCCCTGCGGCTCAGTGGGCAGCTAAAGGTCAATGCATTTTTACACTGCTTGATAGCTATTATATAGCTGGGGAGAAATCATGAAAGCCTACAGTGATCCTTGCAGGAGTACTGGAGAGGGCGCAGTTGCCAGGACTCTACCCGAGACTAGCTTCGATTTTAATTAGCGGTTTAAATTATTTTGAGAATAACACCCAAAATCGCGAGCGCAGCCAGTCCAAAAATTATCAGACAGCCAAGGCGGAAAATAAGCCCTGTAATTTTGAGAACAAATTTCAATAATATCCAGGCCACGATTACAACGACAATAATGATTAGTATGGTGGTAATGTCCATCTAAACCCTCCAAGAATCTTCGGTTATAGGCACTGAGTAACAGCTTGCCTTCGGTTCATTGATTATTTTACGGCAGTCGGCCTGATTGTGAAAATATCACCAGGGCCAGATAAGCGGCACTAAGGCCAACGAAGCCAAAAGAAATAGAAGTATAAGTGGGCCTCCCACTTTGATGTAATCCTTAAAGCTGTAACCACCCGGAGCCGCAACCATTAGGTTGGTCGCCGTTCCAATGGGCGTCAAAAATGCTGTTGAAGCACTGATGGCCACGGTCATCAATAACGGATAGGGTGATAGGCCCAGATCACTTGAGGCCTGCATGACAATCGGCATCATTAATACGGCCGTTGCTGTATTACTCATAACCTGGCTGAAGGAGGAGGTTAGCAAGAATATCCCCGCCATTAACATCATCGGTCCAACTGCGCCCAACGTGTTCACCAGGCCGGCTGCCACAAAGTCGGCGCCGCCTGTCTTCTGTAAAGCCAGGCTCATAGGTATCATGCCCGCCACAAGTATCACGCTTCCCCAATTAATCGATCTGTAAGCCTGCTCGACGGACAAACAACGACCCAGGACCATAACGAGGGCGGCGATGATGGTTGCGATCACCACATGCACTACCCCCGAAACCATCAAGGCGATCATAAGCAGCAGAGCTAAGACAGCGACAAGTGACCGGCTGCTTAAGCGAACAACCTGTTTGGCCATGGCCTCTGGACTTCCCACAACAACAAAATTACGTCTTTCATTTCGTAAAAGGTCGATATCACCCCAGGTTCCTCGGACCAAAAGAGCATCTCCAAAAGCAAGCCGAATGTCTTTTGGATCATCAGGTGTATCACGACGCCGTACCCTCAATACCTGGATGCCAAATTTGGCTGAAAGATGGCTCTCTGAGACAGTGCGGCCGATATATACCGAACGGGGGGCAATTAACACTTCTGCCAGGCCGACCTCATGGGATAGTAGAATATCAGTCAGATCATCAACTTCAGCTTTTACAGGTTGGATGCCCAGGTTATAGCGAAGCACCAATCGATTGATATCTTGCCTCTCCCCTTTTACCAACAACAGGTCATTTACCTGGATTAGGGTGTCAGGTTTAGGTAAAGCCAACTCCCCTTCAGGTTGAAGCTTGCTCAGGCTTTCTCTAACCCGCCCTAGTCGTCTTCCGTCCTCGTCAGAGGCAATATCAGTTGTTTGGCTCGATCTAGCTACGCGCAGAACTGAAACATCATAGTCCCTGCCCAATCCCGCTCTGGCCAATGTCTGGCCAACTAAATCAGAATTGGATCTTACCCGAAGGCTGTACAACTTTCCTTGTAGAATATAATCATCAGTTAGCGCTGTCATCGATTCGCTTAATTCCTCCGGACGCTCGCTTACTTTATGGCTGGGTAAGAGACGGCGACCAAGTAGAGCCATATAAACAATGGCGATGATCAACAAAGGCAATCCGATGAGTGCGTACTCGAAATATCCAAAGGGCTCTAGTCCAGCATCAATCAACACGTTGGATACAACGAAGTTCGGCGGCGTTCCTGTTAGGGTTAGCAAACCGCCAGAATTGGCAGCGAATGC
The DNA here is from genome assembly GCA_036985655.1 of Anaerolineae bacterium. Lineage (GTDB taxonomy): Bacteria > Chloroflexota > Anaerolineae > Promineifilales > Promineifilaceae > UBA11865. Next base: position 3,439 of record BTQB01000224.1, read on the forward strand.
CAGCGGGATTAGAAATTTGGACGGCAGGCTGCCGATATGCCAGGCCGCGGTGACAACGGCAGGCAGCAGCGTTGCTGTGGTTCCGGTATTGCTGACAAATGCAGATAAAAAAGCTGTTCCAGCCATCAGGACGACAAGAAGACGAAACTCGCTCCTCCCTGCATACCTTAGCAGTTGCTGGCTCAACCAGGCAGTCACCCCGGTCCTTGACAACCCTTCAGCGACAACAAAAAGGGTAGCGATCATTATCACCGTCGCGTCAGAGAAGCCAGACAGGGCCTCCTCAACCGAAAGCACGCCAGTTAGCGCCAACGCAAGCAGCGACAGGGTTGCCACTACATCAGAGCGCGGCCGGCCGAGGAGGAAGAAAAAAATTGTTACCGACAGGATGGTAAAGGTGATAATCACGGCCCGGAATTAAGATATAGATGTTGGATAGACCCTATCTAGGGTATCTCGGAGATAATCGATACACTGGCGCTTGTTCCGATCCGGTTCGCCCCAGCCCCGATCATAGCCATCGCCTGACCCAGTGTCCTGATGCCTCCGGCCGCTTTCACCCCTAGATGGGATCCAACTGTTTTCCGCATCAAAAAGACATCCTCGGTAGTAGCTCCACCAGCCATGAAACCCGTAGAACTCTTTACAAAATCGGCTCCCGCATTTTTAGCCAATAGGCAGGCTCGAACCTTTTCATCATCAGAGAGCAGTCCCGCCTCAATAATCACCTTACAATGAACGCCGCGCACGTGTGCTGCCTGGACCACAAGTCCGATTTCCCTCTCCACCAATGTATCATTTCCTTCTTTGAGAGCTCCAAGATTTATAACCATGTCCACTTCGGATGCCCCATTATCTATTGATTCCTTGGTCTCCCGAACCTTGTCCTCGGGCGAATATGCTCCCAAAGGAAAGCCGATTACGGTGCCAACTTTAACATCTGAGCCTTTCAAAAACCCAACGGCCTGTTTAACATGGATTGGATTGATACACACCGATGCGAAATCATGCTCTAGACTCTCCTCGCATAATTGTTGAATCTGCTGTCTGGTTGCATCGGGTTTCAGAAGTGTGTGGTCTATGATGCTGGCAATTTGGCGTGGCTCCTCTCTCAAGATGGCCACTAACTGCTCCGGCTCAAGATAGTCGAGAGAAGGCATGGCTTTGATTACCTGCCTGACCAGGGTCACCAATTTTTCGCCAGCAACCTGGGCCATCTTCAGAACGTGATCATGGCTGTCAGGTGGTTGGTCCGGTTCCCCAGTGGCGATATTTGTTACTGCT
>BTQB01000225.1:0-4713 GCA_036985655.1 Anaerolineae bacterium
AAAGTCAAGGGCCATAGAAATTAATATCTATGGCTCTCCCTATGGCATAGTGAGAATGCCCTGTAATCATCTGACGCTAAGGACCGCCTCCTACGATTCAACAACGGCTCCAATATGACAGAGATTGCCATCGATACACAAGCGCTGCGGAAAGAGTTTGGTTCCAAGGTTGCCGTTGCTGATTTGACGCTGCGAGTCAACCGGGGGGAAGTTTTTGGCTTTTTAGGTCCGAATGGCGCTGGTAAAACCACATCTGTAAAAATGCTCATGGGACTAACCAGGGTCACCTCGGGTACCGCTACCCTTTTGGACCGGCCCTTGGGCGATCTCCAGGCTCGAGAGCGAATAGGTTTCTTACCTGAGCACTTTAGATTTCACGAGTGGCTGCGAGCGGCCGAATTCCTGGAGCTTCATGGCCGTCTTTTTGGCATGAGCGGGCCGGAAACAACGAAAGTTATTCCTGAACTGCTGGAGTTGGTTGGATTGGGAAAAAGAGCCGATACAAAGCTTGCCGCCTTTTCAAAAGGAATGCTGCAGCGAATTGGGCTGGCCCAGGCTCTGATAAATGAGCCAGATCTAGTTTTCCTGGATGAACCCACATCGGGTTTAGATCCTCTTGGCAGGCGATTGGTGCGGGATATTATTCGCGATTTGAGAAGTGAAGGCATTACCGTCTTCCTCAATTCCCATCTGCTGAGTGAAATCGAGCTAACTTGTGACCGGGTTGCCTTTATCCGTCACGGGGAGATTTTGCGGGTAGCCTCCCTTGCTGAATTAGAACAAGAGGCTTTTGAGATAACCATAAAGGTCGGCCAGCCGACGGCCGAGCTCATTTCGGGACTTTCACAATTTGGACCGGATCCCCGCATGGAGAGTGGCAGCGGCCGGCTCCACATGACAATTTCCAGCGAGGAGGAGATTCCTAAAATCGTGAACTGGCTCATTGCGGGAGGATACAATCTTTACGAACTTAGCCCCCAGAGGCTGTCTCTTGAGGACCGGTTCCTCCAGATCATCGGCGACGAGATGTTTGAAGCGTAAGTTATGATGACCATAGGAATAATTGCCCGCTTGACCTTCCGAGAGACGCAGCGACGCCGTCTGCTCTGGATTGGCGTACTAATGAGCCTGGGCTTCCTGCTTGTGTTTGGCTTAGGCTTTCATTTCATCTATATCGATATAAGTAAGGCGATGTCCGGCCCGGAAACCCAAATCCCTCTTCTTTTTCTCACATTAGCCGGAATGTATGCCACTAATCTCATGGTTATTATGGTGGCTATCTTAATCTCAGTCACAACGATATCTGGCGAAGTGGAGACGCACACAATTGAGAGCTTGCTGGCAAAGCCGATCCGCCGCTGGCAGTTAATCGCCGGTAAATGGCTTGGCTATGCAGTCATAATATTAGGATTCGTTCTCTTCTTACCGGGCGGTGTCCTGGTGATCGTTTACCTTCGCTCAGGATTTACGCTTGAAAACATACCTCTTGGACTGGCCCTGATTTATCTAGGAGGATTGATCGGCCTGTCGGTGAGTATCGCCGGGGGGACCCGGCTATCGACCCTGGCAAATGGGGCTTTGGCTTTCATGCTGTTTGGCATTGCCTTTATAGGCGGCTGGGTAGAGCAAATAGGGGCGATGTTTCAAAATGAGACCGCGGTTGATGTGGGGATATTAGCCAGCCTGCTTCTGCCAACGGAGATCCTTTGGAAAAAGGCTACCACCTTATTCTCCCCAAACATTGGTTCAGGATTTCAATTTGCCGGCCCCTTTACGGTCATCTCCCAACCCAGTTCTTTGATGATTATCTATTCCATCATCTACGTCTTTGCTCTTCTTGGCCTGGCGATATTATTATTTTCCCAGCGTGATCTATAGTGGACAGCGAACGACGGAAAATAGTCGGTGACTCGTCCTGAAAGAATTGGTCATAATATGTTAATGTTTCAATAGGCTTGGCAAACAGGCGGCTCGGCCGGGAAAGGTGCATGTTATAATGGTTCCCTTCAGCGCTTAATCGATATGTTAATCATATAGAAAGATGCAAGCGACACCATCCACCGCAGCATTAAGACCAACAAGTGCAGCCCGCAAGTTCAGCTGGTTCATGGTATTTCCATTAACGGCTGTTGTCGTCGCCTTGATCCTATCGGCGCTTTTGGTGATTACCTACCAACAATATCACAGGAATAGGGTCTTTACAGGCGTAATGGTAGCGGGTATTGGTCTTGATGGGATGAACGGGGAAGAGGCGCTGGAGGCTCTATCACAGCAGTATCCAAATCCCGCCCAGAAAAGCATCACACTTACTTATCCAAAGGATGGACAGAGCTGGCAGTTCAAGTGGGAGGAATTGGGTTTATCCCTGGATGATCAGGCTACAATTAAGGCTGCCATGATGGTTGGCCGGGAAGGGGGACCAATCAGTAGGATGCTTCAGCAATTTGACAGCTGGTATTACGGCCGCCAGGTCGCACCAATCCTGGTGTTTGATGAACGCGTCCTCGATGAGAAGATCTCTGAGGTGGCGGCCGAGATCGACCGTCCGGCTCTGGATGCAGCGCTCGGGTTTGACGGGATCGAAGCCACTTTTTCGCCGTCACAAGCGGGACGTCAATTAGATAGGGCCTATGCCAGGGAAAGGGTTATTGCCTCATTGGAAAGGTTGGATGAAGGCGAGATCCAATTACTCGTGCAAGAGACTCAACCCCGCGTTCATGATACCAGTGAAGTAGCTCAAGTAATAAACAATATTATTGGTGGGCCGATTGAATTTTATCTCCAGGAACCCCTAGACGAGGGTGATTTCGATAGGGTTACTCTATCAGAAGATGAGCTGGTCAAATGGATGCGAATTCAAACCGTCAACGATGAAACAGATCAAGCAAGGACAGAAATCATCATTGATGAAAACGCCCTTCGAGCTTGGCTAGCGCCTTTGGGGGATCAGCTCAAGCGTGAGCCAGAAAACGCTAGATTTTATTTTGACGACAATACCCAGGAACTGGTCTTGGTAGAGCCTCATGTTAATGGGCGAGAGTTGGATATTGAGGCGACGGTTGAACGATTTCTTGAACAGGTTAAGTCGCCAAACCGCTCCGTCCCATTTGTTATGAGAGACATTGTGCCAACAGTTAACGCCCAGGCTACTACCACCGATCTGGGTATAACGGAATTAGTTAGCGAAAGCACAACCTGGTTTTTCGGTTCATCCAATGAGCGGATGCATAATATCGCCCGGTCGGCAGCAAACTTTTACGGTATCGTTATCGCTCCAGGGGAGGAATTCTCTTTTAACCAGTTTCTTGGGGAGGTAAGCGCCGACCAGGGTTACGAAACCGGGCTTATCATTTTTGGTGGGCGAACGATTGAAGGGATCGGGGGCGGTGTATGCCAGGTGAGCACCACGGTGTTTCAAGCAGCTTTCTGGGCCGGTTTCCCGGTGGTCGAACGCTGGCAGCATGGTTACCAGGTGGGCTACTATGATGATGGCGAGGGCCCAGGAATGGATGCGACAGTCTATTCACCGCTTGTAGATTTTCGATTTATCAATGACACGCCCTATCACCTGCTCATTGAAAATTATTACAGCGAAGCTAATTCTTCCTTAACTTTCAAATTCTACAGCACCAGCCTTGGACGGACCGTTGTCAAAGAGGGGCCAGTAATCAGTAATGTTGTCCCAGCCAAGCCAGATATCTGGGAATTAGATGAGGAATTAGAAAGCGGGACGATCGAACAAGTTGATTGGGCTGTCGAGGGGGCAGATGTGTCGGTCGGCCGTCAAGTGTTTAATGCCCGCGGCGAACTGATCCGCCAGGATTTATTTGAGAGCCGCTACGTCCCCTGGCAGAACATCTACAAATATGGACCAGGAACAGAGCTGCCGGGGAGTGATGATGATGGGGAAAGCGCGCCGGAAACTTAATTTCTCCTTTTAGACCAAAGTAGAACAATGCGGCCCCGAAGCACCCGGGCCGTTTTTATTTGGGTCAGCTGTACGCCGGTGTGGAAGTTTTCTGGGAGAACATCTAAAGAAACTTGCGGCTGAATCCTATTACTGCTGCGGGATCGGGATCCTCCCTCTTTTTATGGAAAATCAATTTCTCAATTTCTGTTAATTTTTTTTGGCGTTACTTTTCGAGGTGATAAACGACTAACCTAATAGAACCCAATAGATTCTCAAAAAGGAGAGAATAATGAAATCAAAGCGCCCTTACATAGTGATGGCCCTGTCACTTTTAATTTTGATCTTGCTAGCTGCTTGCAGCCCTGAATCGCAAGCGGTTGAAGTGGGGTTTTCAGGATCCGGAGCCGCCGCTTCAGCGGTGAAGGATAGCCTGCCCGAAGAGGAAGTAACCGGGGAACTTACTAAACAAGAGGGATCAATTTGGTCTGTTGATGGAGTCGATTTTAGCGTCACTGACGACACAGAGGTAAAGGATGGAATTGGAGTAGGAGATCAGGTAGAAGTACACCTGGTCGAGGATAGCGAGGGCACATTAGTGGCGAGAGAGGTTGAACTCTCTTCATCGGAATTGGATGACGGCGAGGAAGAAAAGGATGAAGAGGGAGGGATAAAGCATGATGAATCGGATGATGATTCCGATGACGACTCAGACGATGATATGGAATCTGAGATAATCGGCGAGGTCACTGATCAAGGTGGGTCGACATGGACGGTTGATGGGATCACGTTCATTGTCACGGGAG
>BTQB01000226.1:0-4695 GCA_036985655.1 Anaerolineae bacterium
TCAGAACACTAAAGCTTCACTGACGCTAATTATGCCAGCGGGAAATGGGGGTGCAAGATCATTTAGATGCTGATACTTTAGCTAAAGGGATATTAGCATGATCTCGAGTAGCAATGTAGCAGCATATTTCTGAATTCGGAAGAAAGCAATTACCGGATTCTTAAAGCAGGGTTAGGGTGGTCTCAAATGGCTCGATTCGACATCGCTAAACGGAACAATTGAAGAGTATAGGACGATTCCTAAAAACAGTGGCGCATATCGAGTTCGTCTTATCGGACAATATGAGCTTACCTATATTGGGAAAAGTAGAATAGCTCCGCGGCCGAGGTTCAGGATAGCGGCCAAGGGAACCGGCTCTGAAGAAATACCTGTTAATCACCCATTTTCGGCCGCGCCATCACATTGATTAGCGACTGCTCATCGTCTATCGTTGAGTTGTCACCGGAAGGGATCCTATGGTAGTTGAAATAATACTATAGGCGATTAATAATCCTACTACGATGGGTAGTGCTGTAATAAGAGCACCAGCTGTAAGTAATCCGCTAAGGTCGATCATTCTACATTCCTAGAATTTATATTGATAATCCAGAATACTAATATCGAAAAAGATTTATTTCCGGATCTCATTATAAGTTAAATAATCAAAAGAATGACCCTCAAAAAGGGTCAAACTGTATGAATTTTTGGAAATATTCGGGTGCGATATGACTCGATCCTTCATCCTCACGGACTTAGGCTCAACTCCTTATGGGTAGCAATATTGGTGAGCTTGGAGTGAATTTTCGTTACCAGCTAATAATGTGCCTTATTGGAGGATGATTCAGAAAAAATCGATTAAGAGTCGCCTGCTCTGCCAATTGAGCATCATAAACCAATACGTAAGTCCCAACAATTTCATCCCGACAGTACATAAGAGCTAGACATTATTGTTCATCTTTTAACGATTTATGTTAACATCCAGACTATCTTAAAGTTTAAAAGTTAGGTGGCTATCATGGCATACTCGCGCTGGTTTGGCGTCTTACAGGGTGGACAAGGCTAAGGCTTTCTTTAGGAGGGCCCAGGAGATTACTTGCGTTGGATCCACATCGTCGTCATGTACCTCGAAATAGCGTACTTCCCGCGCAAACTGGCATTCTTGGAAATCGGCAGAGTTCCAACATGACAATATGCGTCGGAATCATCGGGCTAATGAATAGCGCTGGTCATGTGAAACAAGCCTTGCATCACTCTTGGACATTTTCTAGTGAGTGAGGGGCAAGGAGTTTCATATGACTATCGACATAACACTCCTGAGTTGGTATTTCATAATTTTCTGTGCGTCCTACAATGCTATATTCCTCTTCCTCCATCTACTCCTGGTCCGATATCCCGGATTGCTAAAGTCACGCGTGGACAGGGATGGTCAGTCGCCCCCAGGCCGCCAAATAGATTACCTTACAATCCTTGTGCCTGCGAGAGATGAGGCTCTGGTCATACGAGATACGGTCTGCTCATTGATTTGCGCGCTGGAAGTACAGGTGACGAAGCATCAATACGAAATTGTGGTGATCGACGATGCGAGTGAAGACGACACACTCCGGGAACTTAAACAACTTCAAAAGGTGTTCCCGGATCAACTCTTGATTTGCGAGAGACATCCCCCACAGTGTAGGGAGGGTAAAGGTGAAGCACTCAATGCCGGATTGAAGCTGCTCGGCAAGCGTTTCCCTGGCCGCGATTCGGCACGCTGGATTGTCGGTGTGTTTGACGCTGATGCCAATTGTCAGAGCGACATATTTGTAAAAGTCGTTTCAAAATTTGAAAATCAGAACATCGATGCAATTCAATGTGCAGTACACATCAGCAACACGGCGTCGAAGTGGCTTCCGATCTTGCAGGACATTGAGTTCTTATCCTTCGCAGGCGTAATGCAACCTGTACGGAATGCCGTATCGGGCGCTGTAATGCTTGGAGGGAATGCTCAGTTTTCTACCATGGAAGCTTTAGAAGGTGTTCAAGAGCAAGGCGTGGAAGCTTGGAACCCTTTAGCTCTTACCGAGGATCTTGACCTGGCACTGCGACTTCACTGTAAGGGTGCTCGTATCAGCTTCTGTCCATCATACGTTAACCAGCAGGGGCTGGAGACGATGGGTGCACTCATGAGGCAGCGCCTTCGCTGGGGCTGGGGGATCGTTCAGGTTTTTGTTTGGTATCTGCTGAAAAAAAGTAACCTATGGGCTAGTTCTATTCCCTGGTACAGAAAGGTGGATATCGTTTATTATCTCAGTTTCTGGTTTGTTCCGCTGCTAGTCTTGCTTTCCTGGGCGCTATCCATCGCTGCATTGCTGACGCCATTGGAGATCCACAACAGCTTTAATCCCTGGTTACTAATTCTGATATCATTCAGCTACCTGCCGATCTTCGCCATTGGCGTCTATGGCAAGTATCCTTTGCGGAGACCTAGGACCTGGTTTCTCCTTTTAGTCGCTGTATTCTATACCTATCATTGGATACCAGCTGTGATGTATGGATTACTAGCTGTTTTATTCAGAAGGACCCCCGTCTGGAATAAGACTGCGCGAATTGTCCCAGCCCAGAGCAGCTAAAGATGCTATAGCTGATTGGTGTGATTTTTGATAGAAACCGAAATTGGTGATGAAGAGGTATGCTTTGACTTCGAGATTACGCAGGATAACCTCTGGCAGGCTGATGTCCACAGATATGAGGTGGTCAACGTTCCAGGGCACGAAGACGACTAAGTAACATTTAAATCGAATGACTAAGAATTAGTGGGATGCTTTGCAGCTTCCCGCTTTTCGTTTTTAGGCAAAGAAGAGCCGCAAACACTTCGATGGAGCGGTTGCAGGGAGAAAAGACAATGGATGAGGCGTTTTAAGCTAATTACATTTAGGGGTGATATTGTCGCTGTGAACCAGGGGCTGAGCTATATAGACCTACGGATGTATAATGCAGGTCAGGTACAAACAATCCTTGGCAGCATCCAGAAATGAAAAATAGACCGGATTTAACCGGTAGGATCACCTTCATCACCGTCTGCGCCTACCAGAGCCGGCCGCTTTTTGGCCAGCTCGCCAACGGCCGTCTCGATCTAACCAAACCCAGCCGCCCCTCCACCATGTGCTGGCTGGCCAAACCCGAACACCAAAAGCCCGCTCTCCCTCGTCCCGGAGTCTCCTCATCCCAGTAACCAGCAACCGATAACCGGTCACCGATTACCGATTACCGACGACCGATCCCCAATCCCCGATCCCCATCCCCTAGGAATAAAGTACCAGGTACGTATTCCCCCTTACAGAGTATTTTTTCTGTAGTATGTTACTCTGTTTGAATGAGCTAAAGGACCAAAAGTCCTTTTCTCCTTTCTGCCAGGAGCCTTGTCCGGGAAACGCAAGGCTCCTTAACTCTTTTTTACGCCCGACTTACCTCTCCTTTTTAAGCTCCCACTCATATTCCTTTTCTTCTTAACTTAGATCCTTTGGCAATTAGTGACAGGTGTCACTATACAGCCCATTGCCCCTTTATTATAATGATTCGGGAAGCTTGTCGATTCCGCTCACAGGCCTGTTACCATCGATCGAGAGGTAACTGTGCCTTCACATCATTAGGAGATGGACCATGGCCGCAGGTGATTCAAGTAATATTGACATAACCTTAATGGAGCGGGAAGCAGCCCAGCTGCTCCTTGAATCAGGTCATTGTGCCCAGACCAGCTTTTCTGTCCTCAACGATTATTTCGAACTCGACGGGGCTAATACCTTGAAAGCGCTCACCCCCATGCCCGGCATCGCTTTAAGAGGAGAACTTTGCGGCGCCGTTTCCGGGGCCCTGATGGCCTTGGGCTTGGTTTTCGGCCGGGATCAATTAAACGACCTGGCTGGTTTTCAGAGGTCGCTGCCGCCGGCCCGCGCCTTCTGCCGCCTTTTTGAATCCCAACATGGGGGCATCCAATGCGGTGACATCCTCGAAAAAGAATTTGGTCGTCGCTTTGATCTGGCCAGCACGGTGGATTTTGTCGAATATCTCAACTGCGGCGGGAGCGAAAAATGCAGCGCCATCGTCCAATCGGCCGTTCGCCTGGCGGCCGAGCAGATAATTAGCGTTCGCCAGATCGAATCAGACGATCCCGGCGTTATGCTGACGGCTTAAAGGTGGCTCCTGTCTCCCTCTTAGATCCGCTCTTTGGCGCTGTACCAATCGATTAACTGCCGGGCAATGCTGATCTTGGGCGGGATTGGCGGCAGGTTATCGGGGGTATACCAGCCAGCATCTTCCAACTCTTCCTCTTCGATTGTGATTTCGCCGCTGTTATAAGTACAGGTGAAGGCCACCATTAGGGAGTTGGGATAAGGCCATGGCTGGCTGCCGAAATATTTTATACCTGTGACCCCGATTCCTACCTCTTCCTTGATTTCCCTGGCAACTGCCTCCTCCAACGTCTCACCCGGCTCAACAAATCCAGCCAGCACGCTGTAGAAACCCGGTGGGTGACGATGAGCGCGGGCCAACAATATCTTTCCATCCCTTTCCACCAGAACGATTATGGCAGGCGAGATTCGAGGATAGCTGATCAGACCACATTGCGGGCACTCTTTGGCCCTTTCGTTTTGCTTGTCCTGAGTTCGAGCGCCGCACCGGCCGCAATATTGATTCGTCCGGTCCCAATCGACGATCTGGACCGCCCTTCCCGCTATC
>BTQB01000227.1:0-4685 GCA_036985655.1 Anaerolineae bacterium
CATTGCTCTTTTCCGCCAGTAGTTGAGCTTTATAAGGCGGTTCAGCATTGTCGACACTCTTCAAGAAAATGGGGATCCCGGCCGCATCTAGTTTCTGCATCCATTGGTCTAAGCCTTCTGTGTTGCCATCTATTCCTGTGTGAAAACCGATCTTATTGAGGGCAAGTTCTTGTGTTAGTGATACCGCCTCTCCCAAAAGAACCGGCACGCTAATTGGATGTATTGAGGTTAGCGAAATCGGAGGAGAAATCGGTACGGTAGATATGGGTTTCCGAACAAGTGGTGTAAAAATTCGTAAATCCGTTCCTTCATCTGCGGCAGCGCTGTGGACGGCGAAACCATAGTATTTCAGCGTGAAGCTAACCAAAAGAACAGCCAGTGAGTTCACAATTATTAACGATAGAATTAAGAATCGACGAGAGAATGTTCTGGGCATTATCTATCTTTTATGGGTCTTTCCACTTCCCGGAGGAGCGACGAATCTGAGCAAAACGAAGATGACATAATAGCGCCATTTTTTGAGAAGGCAATGATTCAGGCGAAGGAATTTCTGGAACTCTAACCAAAATGAGGGATCTCCTGGATGCTTGTGCTGATATGTCGATAGCCAGCCGCCCACAGGTCGCCGACGACAACGGCGAGATTTTGATTAGCGACCGGGAAATGGACTTAATCAGCATCTGGACCAAAGTAGAATTGCGCGCAGCCAGAGGCCCGGAGTACAACTTGGCAAACCCGAGAACCTTTTCCCCGAAGGCAGAAGTAAGGAGACAGCGGCCACTAAGTAAGCAGCAGTCAACAACTATCGCACAGCATCGGGCAATATAAAGACTTTAGGATTTTATGACCACATCACCAAGAAGCTTGATTCTGAGGGTTCCAGGACGCGTCAGTGGAAGCCATTCCAAGCAATGACAGTCTACCGAAACTACAAACGTAGCGCATAAGAGATGGGGAGCCATCCAAATGGTAAATTCGAGTGAGAAAAAAGCAAAGCTGGTGAAAGTGAGGCCGCCAAGGAGTTGAACCGGCTACTGTGCGCGCCTGTCAGCAGGATGCAATAGTTCAAAGGTAGTATAGAATCGGCAGACCAGGCCGGTGTCGATGGCCTGCACTTTGAAGACAGGCGAACAGAGTGACTAAGACACCACCAGGCCCTCGGGCAAGCTGAGGTTGACAGCCGGGAGAACTGTCCCATCGGCCTTCACCGTTCGAACAACAAGCGGTGGGTGGTGATAATGTACATCGATGACCTGCCCGCTTTCGTCGACGCTGTCAACCGGATCAGGGACTGGTCAGGGCCAATGGACGCCTAACGCGTTATGAGCCTTGAAATCCAGATACGACTTGGCTGAATACGTTTCCAATTTGTGGGCCCAAGAGGAGCAGGACGGCAATAACAACAAGTGCAACTAGAAGTAAGATAAACGCATATTCAACTAATCCCTGCCCATCTTCAAGAGACAGAAATAGCACTGGCACTCACCTCCTTTAATGGATTTCAAATTCAGGTATTTTCCCCCTTATTTTTACACGTTTTTCCCAATAAGCCATACATCAACAACGAATCGCCAGCCCAAGGGGATTTGCTGCAATTCCAACACCTGGCTTCATATCCGCCGGTTAAGACTTCCACCAGCACAAATGGCCTCATATCATAGCCGATCAAGGCGACTTTGACCTGGATTGAGAGGATCGTCACTTTTCTGAGGTCTTTCTCCCCACCCACAAGACGTAAATCAGGCTGAAAAAAGCAATAATCCCTGAGAGGCAAGAGGTTAACATAAGCATACGTGCTGCCCTAAACCCAAAACTCGTTTGAGAACCAAATGAACTGGGAAGCGCATAAGAAAAGCTACGTACAAATATCAGGAGAGAAACGGCAAAGAATGCTAACCAAAACTTAAGGTTTTTCAGCATGATGTATGTCTCCTAAAGAATAAATACCAGTTCACCCCAATATCATCAGGTTTACCGGACAGCGCGGCGTCACCCTGAATCTCAAGAATTGCTTCTCTAGCCTCTTGATCTAGTTCTACCAGCATCTACTGAACAAGGTATTAATCGCCATATTTCCAAAGTGTTTTTCTCTCCACCAGACCGACGACCCTAATGAAAATGACAAAAATCAGGCCAACAATGGCTGTCATAATCGAGAGACCTGAGACGAGATAAAGGATCCCTGCTACATCATACCAAAAACCGAAATCACTGCTCATCACACCGCCAAAATTCCGTATAACGCTGGGTACCAATACCAGGACAGATAAGACAAAGAAGGCTAGCCAAAACTTGAAGGTAAACAAAAACCTAGAGATCTTCTTCATGATAGGTAATCTCTACCCTTGCCGTCTTTCGCCCCAAAATATTTAGCTTGTTTCTTTGCCTTACTTGTTAAGGCCATGCCAACTTTCCTCCTGTATACTACAAGGACGTCTTCGGTTGGGTAAGTGTACTTCGTATTATTTGCGACAATATGCCAACTTTCTGCGACTTTGTGCAGTTTTCTGCGGTGACCGAGGCACGAGGATCTTGCCTCGTAGTCGTTGAGGTAAGTATGAGTTTGAGATGGTGGACCTGTCACAGCCTTTTTTCTAAATGGCCTCATCCTCTGGCCTTTCCGGCCGCCACACTTTCCACCAGTGACAGAGTAATTTTACTTATTCCATGAGCACTCCTCCCCCAGCAAGCTATACATCAATCCTGAATCCCCAACCCAGGAGGTTTATTGCCTTAGCAAAAAGATTGCAATCACTAGGCTGAGAAGAGATACAAGAACTGGGGTGAGAAATCCGGTTCGTCCGCCGCTAACGAGGAAAACAATCCCGAATAGAAGGGTGGCGCCACCGTCAAGTAACCGAGCCAGGCTGGTAAGCCTGCCGTATTTCGTCAATAGAACCGAGATGGTCCGTCGTTTGGCGGTAGATGAAAAGTAAACCCGAAATATTTGCGACAACAAAGGCGACTGCACCCAGACCAGGAATCCAGGCATTCGCCAACGGACTCAACCGTGAAGCAAGCACCACAAAGTTGACGGCAATGAGCGAGAAACCGAGACCAAGCAAAGGCTGAGCAATAATCCAACGAGTCTTGTATTCTTCAATGATCTATACTCGCCTTTGAAGGTCCGGCGTCTTATATATCCCCTGAAGGCCGATCAGAAATGCCGCCACCATGACCGTAAGGCCGGCAATCAACCGAATAGCGGATAATTGCTGTGTATCCATTGCAATCCCCTTCTTGCACAAGAGGGCATTTTCATCATCATAATGGGTTCAGATCTGGATAGTTAACATTGTTGCGGAATGCACAAAGAGCTTAGACCGTTCCGTTAGTTCTCTCGAGTTTAGCTACACTCTTCTCCCAACAAGTTATGAATCAGCCCTAATTCCCCAACTTGGGCGGATAGAATACCCTTTCGACATTTGGCCTCATATCCCCTGGACAGGACCTCTACGGTCTGAACGGACCCAGATCATTGCCGGCCACTAAAGCGTTAAAATTTGAATACGAAGATGGATACTCCTCTCCCCAGCAAGAGATAAATCAGCATTGAACCCCCTGCCCAGGTGGATTTGTTGAGGGTTGTGTGAAGGGTGCGAGAATAAGTCGAATTAATCATCCACTATTTTCATCTGTTTTATCGTAATCGGATTTATTCTGGAGGGAATCTAAATGAGCGCATTTATATTTATTTCTTTCCTATTTATTTCGATCGTCTTTGGCTTACCTCTATTTTGGCAGATAAAGCAGCCTGTCCGAGATGCAGCCCTAATGTTTGTGTGGAAAGCGTTAAATCTGCTTTTAATGATAGGTCTTCTTTTCACCTTCATTAGCCTTTCTAATGCCAGTTTTTTGATACTTGCATTGCTTATCTTTAGTGTTGGGGCCAAGAAAAAAGTAACCAGAATGCAGACAGAAAACTTAAAGGTTAATAGAGTTTGAGTAACGTCCCCCAAGTAAGTTATGCATCAGCGCTGAATCCCCAATCAGGCTTATTGGTCGCATTGGCGACACATAGTTTGATATCCCCCGGTGAAGACTTCGACTGGCTCTAAAACTCAGACTCAATAAGATGTTTGATGTATTGGACGCTGCGCTCCATTTGGTTAGCAAGTAGAGTGGTGTCCATAGACTCATCCATGCCGGGAAACTCAATGTTCCAAGTGAGAGTGGTACGGTTGTGATCTGCAGCCTCGAAGGTGGCAGGCCCACGGATTTCGACAAGACCATCGTTGATGGCCATTCCAAGTGACTGATTGCGCGCAAACTGCACCACCTCCATTGTCCCCCTGATAGGAGGTCCGCCGAGGCTGCTGCACTCACGAACTACCGTCCCAACCCCAATGGGTCCTTCGGACAGCTGTTCGAGCTCCATATCCGGATCCCAGTTTGGATGGTTGCGGACATGGTCGTAAGCGTAGAAGCGGAAGACCACGAACAGCGGCTGGTCGATCACCTACGAAACCTGAATATTGACTGACATCGATTCCCCCTTCGCTTGGGTCGGTCGCGCGGATAGAGAAAATAATTTTCTGAGATATTGGGATCTCTATATTTCTGAACAATAGCAATGAGTTTTAATAAAAGCGAAAATATTTTCAACCAGTTTCCCAATGAGCACAAATTGAGAGCATCCAGGGACTGACGTGCGCTGAATCGCTGCCAAAGCGGAGATTTGTTGA
>BTQB01000228.1:0-4676 GCA_036985655.1 Anaerolineae bacterium
CGATTACCAGCTACCGATTACCAGCTACCGATTACCAGCTACCGATTACCAGCTACCGATTACCAGCTACCGATTACCAGCTACCGATTACCAGCTACCGATTACCAGCTACCGATTACCAATTATACTAGACTAGCCATCGACCCACCTATTACGATGATCCCGCGTTTGTCCTATGCTTAATGGAGGATGAAAAAAACCCCTAATCTGTAAGAGCCATATTTGAAATTTCTGCCTTCTATTGACGTTAGCTTGAGACTCTGTCACAATAATTTCCGGAGATTCGACAACCGTTGTTCTCATTAATTTATATATATATTTAGTCGATGTTGGTTTAAGGAAAATGTGATGTTTTTCAGCCCATACTGGTTGCTGTTCGCTTTACCTGGATTGATCCTAAGTTTTTGGGCTCAATCAAAAGTTCGAGGAACTGTAAAAAAATATAGTAAGGTGCAGACTGCTCGAGATGTTACTGGCGCAGAGGTGGCCCGCACCTTGTTGGATGATCAAGGGCTGTACGATGTAGCCATTGAGGAAACTCGTGGATTTCTCAGCGATCATTATGATCCGAGATCCAAAACCCTGCGTTTAAGCCAGGAAATTTATAACACGCCTAGTATTGCTGCTGCCGGTATTGCCGCCCATGAGATGGGTCACGCCATACAGCACGCCAACGGTTACTTTCCTCTGCAAATTCGCAGCGCGATTGTTCCTGTTGCCCGGTTTGGCAGTTCATTGGCCCCCTGGCTTTTCATCGCTGGCTTCTTATTACGATTTACAACTTTAGCCTGGGTAGGTATAGTCTTATTTGGTATAGCTGTGATCTTCACCCTGGTAACCTTACCAGTTGAATTCGACGCCAGCCGTAGGGCTAAAAAACTGCTGGTAAATAACGGCGTCTTGATCGGTAACGAGATTAAAGGGGTCGATAAAGTCTTGGATGCGGCCGCTTTAACTTATGTAGCCGCAGCCGTGGCCGCGGTCGGCCAGTTAATTTATTACGTCTTCTTGTTATCCGGCGGCCGGCGCCGCTAATTTGCACCACATCAAAAAAAACGAGACCTGGTTGATCATAAGATCAGCCAGGTCTTTTCTATTGACATAACCTCGTTATATCGCTAACCGCTTGGTAATGGCTGGCTACACTGAAAAAACTCAAATAATGTTGATGTAACAGGCTTTCTCTAGAGTATCTTTCCACCTATAGCTGTCATACCGCGAAGGCGGGTATCCATCTTCCGATCTAGAGTTGATTTCCGCCGTAGTTAATCCCTTGGAGATGGGGGAATAGCCTGCCCACACAAAGGTGGGGAATGAATAATATCGAAAAATAATGAAAAACGGACAAGACGATATCTACATTCGTTATCATGACTTTAATCACGCTATCTTCGCCTGAGCTTTTTTCAGCAGGCTCATGGCTGATAACTATCCTCTACTTGAAACCATCCTGCTTGATAAGGATGTAAATTAATATCGCCCCGGCCGACCCACCAGGTCCCATCAAGACGATTAATAAGATGACTTCCAAAGCCAAGTTCCCCCATCCGATAGGCGGGAACGCTTTGCTCCTGCTCAGAAAAGTTTGCCAGGACCAACAGCCGCCCTCGAGCGCTGTCGCGAATTAATCCAAAAACATGTTCGTTATGGGTCCATACCGGTCGAGTTGCTGCTTTGGCGTGTAGAGCCAACGTCTTCTTTCTAGCCACGATGAGCTTCAACAGTCCTTGAAATATTTGACCGGTGATACTCTCTCGATCATTCCGTTTAGCGGCCGCTTCCCAGTCCATGTACGGCCGGTGCATCCAGCGATTGTCGGCCGCTAATTCAGGCGACTCTATATAGCCACGATCGTTCAACATGCCTATCTCATCACCCATATATATTAGTGGTATGCCCCCATATACCAGGATCAGGTTGTGAAGGAGCAAAATTCTTTTTATCGCCAGGTCGATTTTCTCCTCGTCCTCTTCTTCTATTGCGATTTCCAATCCTGCCAGCGAAGCTAATGATCCGCTTATTCGCCGGTCTCCTGTTCTAGAATTGTGCTGAAATGTCGCTCCTCGAGCGAATGATCCCTCATATCGGCCGCTGTAATAATCACTTAAGAAGGAACGATGAAGGAAGCCGTTCAGCCCGACGGACGCAGCGTCTTCCTCGGTCACTGCCCAACCAATATCGTCGTGGCCGCGGACATAGGTAATCCAGGAACATCCTGAGGGTATTCGCGGCATCTGCTGTAAGGCATGGGTCATCAAGTTCACTTTCCGCTCAGCTAGGGCGCTCCAAAGCATCACCATGAACACATTGTTGTAGGCTATTTCACACTCCTTATTCGTCGCCTCTCCTTGTCCTAAGTAGGGAACAAGTTGGGGTGGAGGGACAATAGCCTCTGCCTTAAGCAGGAGTCCGGGAGCACAGATTTTGCTTAAAGCTCTCAGAGCTTGCAGTATGTGGTGAGCTTCTGGTTGATTCTCCGAATCCGTTCCCAGCCGCTTCCACATGAATGCAACAGCGTCAAGGCGCAGTATCTCGACCCCTTGGTTGGCCAGAAAGAGGGTAATCTCCAACATCTCGGCAAAGACTGCTGGATTTCGATAATTCAAATCCCATTGATATTCGTTAAATGTAGTCCATACCCACTGGTCAATTTGGCGATAGTAAGTGAAGCTTCCTGGCGCAAAAGCGGGAAAAATCTCTCTCAATGTATTTTTATATTGATCGGGAATTGATCGATCAGGGAACATTAGATAATAATCTTGATATTCTGAATGCCCGCTTAGAGCTTCTTGAGCCCACTTGTGTTCTTTGGCGGTGTGATTTAAAACGAGATCGATGCACAGGCTGATGCCGTGGCGCCTGAGTTCAGTAGCTACTTTGCCCAAATCAGCCATCTCCCCAAGCTTTGGATCAACCTCGCAGTAATCCATGACAGCATAACCCCCATCATTAGCGCCAGGTCTCGGTTTGAGCAAAGGCATTAGATGAAGATAAGTGACCCCCAGCTCCTCTAAATATGGGATCTTATCGGCGATGCCCTTTAAATTACCGCCAAATCGATCCACATAGGCCACATAACCAATCATGTTTGGCTTTTGGAACCAATCAGGCTGAGTAGCTCTGCTGATATCCAACAAACGCAGTTCTTTAGACCGATTACTATAAGAATGTGCAGCGATCTCCAGAAATTTATATAAGTATGAGTCAAAATCCTTCCTATCCCCATATAGATTTTTCAGGGGACGAACCACATCGTTGAAATATTGCTGTAATCGAATCCGGAATATCTCTTGTTCGAGTTCTTCTACTAGTCGCAGCGGTCCTGAAACAAGATGGTTAAATATGGCAGTCACTTCTTTCTGGCTTGTGCCGATTTCTAACATTGAACTTTCTAATAATTTTTCATTATGAATAGTTGGCTCCACTGAAAACCACATAAAACATAGATATCACACGTTTTTCCATAGAGTTCTCATGCACATCGGCGCACCACGATGGATGAAGATGACGATATTCGCAGAATCATGCCAATTTTAATCCGTGAAATCTGTGTTAATCTGTGTCCTATTTTTAAAAGAGTGTTTTTGCGGCCGCCAGCTCGCGCTAGCCTGCGCCTTTGTTGAGCTTGGTTCAGTGGACTCATAACCAATTGAGCTGGAATCAATCCGGCGTCTTTTCAAACCTTAGCCAGTGGCTGGCATGCGGGGCCAATAATTTCACCATTGGAAAAGCTGCTACCTTTTTAGCCTCACTTGGGACCAGCAGATCCTGGACTGTAAATCCTTGAAAAGCTCTTAAATCAAGGCTTATCGCCTGTTGTTCATCGCTTAAATTATAAAGACATAGCAGCCTGCTCTTCTCATGCACACGCCAATAGGCTAATAGGGCTGGATTATTTACATTCAAATGCTCCAGAGTTCCTCTACGCAGTGCCGGCGTGTTAGACCGGGCTTCGAGTAAAAACCTCGTCGCCCATAAAAAAGAACTTTGATCGGCTTCCTGGCTTTTTACATTCACCTGCTTGTATCCAAAAACCGGATCATCGATTACTGGCAGGTAGCTTTTTGAGGCCTGGGAGAATCCTCCGTTTTTTTCGTCTGACCACTGCATAGGCGTTCGGCAACCGTGCCGGTCTGGTAGGGCGATATTGTCACCCATACCAATCTCGTCGCCATAATAGATTATAGGCGACCCTGGAAGAGATAAAAGCAGCGCATTTAGCAACAACCATTTGCGCTTGTTATTATCGACCAATGGCGTCAGCCGCCTGCGAATCCCCTGGTTTAGTCTCATCCGTGGATCAGGTGCATACTGTTCCCACATCCATTGGCGCTCCTCCTCAGTGACCATCTCCAGTGTAAGTTCATCATGGTTGCGCAGAAATATCAACCATTGGGTTCCTGGCGGTATCGCCGGCGTTTGGGCCAATACATCTAGAATCGGTTGTTTGTTACCTCGTTTAAGAGCCATATAAAGTCGGGGCATGAGCGGAAAGTGGAAACACATGTGAAATTCGTCCCCATCGCCAAAATATGGCAGCAGCTCTTCGGGCCACTGGTTTGCTTCAGCGATATATATTCGGTCGGGGTACTCTTCGTTCAGTAAACGCCGAATCTTCTTCAAAAAGCTGTGGGTTTCCGGTAAATTTTCGCAATTTGTTCCTTCACGCTCGTAGA
>BTQB01000229.1:0-4635 GCA_036985655.1 Anaerolineae bacterium
CGAACCGTAGTTTTTTCGATAGAAAAGCATCTTGCCACGATAGACCATCTTGCGCCTGCGCCAGCGATCCATACTGCGGCCGCCATAATGAACTGTATATGCATTAGGTAGATAGTAAACTTTCCAACCAGCCTTCTGCAGCCTGTACTGTAAATCAGCCTCGTCACCGTAAATAAAGAATTCCTCATCAAGCAAACCCACATTGTCGAGAGCAGTGCGACGCAGTAGCAAACACGCCGAACTAAGCCAACCCACAGACAATGGCTGATCAATATCATTATCTAAATGGGACGGATATCCTTCACGCAACCATTCCCCAATCCTAGTTGCAATAAGGAACTCTTCACCTAGCGACGAAAATTTAGAAAAGCCTGCTTGAAAAGAACCATCAGGATTAATTAGGCGGCCTCCCACTGCACTGGCGTCGGATGTTTCATCCATGAATTGAACCATAGAATCTAAGGACGGCCTATTAACTAACGTATCATTGTTCAACAAAAGCACATACCTGCTGTCTGTGGCCTCAATACCTTGGTTGCTAGCCCGACCAAGCCCTACGTTGAGGTCGTTTTGGACGATTATGACATCAGGAAATTTCTTTTGCAGCATTTGTTGGCTTCCATCGGTAGAGCCATTGTCTACAACGACCACATCAAAGCTGCTTTGTAACCCTCCCTCGTAGAGTGATTCTAAGCAAGGTTCTAAATAATCTATATTATTCCAACAGACAAGAATTATCGAAACATCAGGAATGGTTATTTCCGACAGTCGTGTATCTACCTCTAACGGATTTGCTTGGCTTACCATCTAGTCCTCCGCGCGATAGCGCTTATCCAGCTCCATTATTTCTTCATACGTTCCTAGATCTATGTATACACCGGCGGCTACATGGAATCCACGAAAATTCATGCCCTTTGAGATTGCGCTATTCATAATCCATGCAAAGTCTGAAATTCCCCGCCTGTGGACGCATTCGTGAATATGCTCCGTGAATCTCGGCCGCCAAATTATACAGCCCCACATCTTCTCCAAGTCGGTATGTGCTGGCTTGTCCACAATTCCCAGGACCCGGCTATTATGATCTAGTTTGACCATGCCAAACTTCTCAGGCCTTTCAGTCTTAAAAAGGATCAAAATGACGTCATCATGAGGTTCGGCACTTTGAATCGCTTTGGCGAAGACATCTCCTGGCTGCATGATGGTATCGGCCATTCCAAAAAAGACGGTTTTGCCTCGTGTTAGATGAAATGCTGCGTCCAGTGCGTGGGCAAGTCCAGGGGATGTTGATTTATTCAAAGCATCCGTACGCTCCTGCACAACATAGCTCACATCACAGCCGAAGCGGCGTCCACTTCCAAAATAGCCAATAAGTTGGTGTTTTGTCTCGTTAACGACAAAGACGACGTGCTGTAAACCGGCCGTAGTCATGTTATCCAAAACATACTGAGCAATTGGTTTGAAATGATTGTTGCGAATAATTGGATATAATTCCTTGGGATATGGTAAACCCAGCCTCATTCCTTTACCTGCGGCCGGGATCAACCCAATTACGTCTTCATCCATGATAGTCACCTCTTAAAAAATGATAAGAAAATAATTGAGATTTATATTATTAATTGTACTAACTGGTGAATAAAACAGCTTAGCTATTTGAGGGCTCTTGCGATCGCTCCCGGTTGCGGGTAATCACCTCCAAACTCACCAACCCACCCATAAAAATCCAGGCTAGTACACTGGCACGAAAGCCCGTATATCCAACATTGTAGACAAAGGGTAAGAACCAATCAGCTAACATTCCGGCTGCTAAGGTTCCAGCCAGCCCACCTAAAGCCCCATAGACATATGCCTCCTCGAATCCAGACTGAACTCGTTTTCGAAGCTGGAAGCCTAACCTTCCTACTTCAAAAAGAAACCAAAATAATATAAGCAGTCCAAGAAATCCGACCTGGGCAACGATGTCAATATATTGATTGTGCGAGTTGAATTCCACAGCATATCCTCTTATGGGAAAGAGAGGTGTAAAATAATAATAATTAGCGGGGCCAAAGCCAAGAATGGGGCTAGTTCTAATCATCTCTCCCATTATTAGCCCGGCTTCAATTCGTGTTGAATAGCTATACTGGTCAGTCTCAATGGCATCTGAGATTAGAAATGGGATTACCACTATCCCACCCAATACAAGCAGCAAGCCAACTCGCCAAGAGCGCAAAATGATGATTGAAATTATTACTATAAGCGGTGGAAGGTAACCTGTTTTCCAGCCACTATTAAGAAAGTAGCCTACGTACAACGTAGCTGCAACCGTGATACCTAGCGCAAATCGCCAACCCCATTTCAGCTTTGTGTTTATTAGCGCTTGCGAGAATGCAAGGGCGACAAGCCATGTCCAAAACATACCTCCATCAATAGCGCCGAACTGGAAGATCCTACTGCTTATCGACCCAACACCAGGCAGCAACCATCCTGCAATAAAAAGCCCACCTAATCCAACGAACGCAAATGTCATTAATTCCAGCCACCGGATCTCTTTAACTTGGTTGGCCACCAAGAAGAACGCGCCTGCGGAGAGAAAGAAGAGAAAAAGGCCACCTAATTGGGCTGAAATTGACGCTGTTTGTCTGGCAAAACTAAACCATGGTAACTGACCAACAAAAAAGGCGACCACGACAACGACAAGAAAGATCGCCAGAGGTCGGAATGTCCGAGACTTTACAAAGTTAACCTGGCCTCTCTTCACAAATACACTCAACAGCCACAGGCCAATGAGACCTGACAAAAGCATTATTGTGGCATTGATTGACGTTTCAGTTCCGGTTCCGATAGCAAAGGGAACAAACAAGCTAGCGACAATCAATGCGGGCAGACCCAGGCCTGGCCAGCGCAGAAGCGCAATTGTAAAAAATATTCCAGGAACCAAGCCCAATAAAAAGATGTAATACCTTTGGCCAGGCAAGAAGGGCAGGGCGATGCTGAATAACAACATTCCTGCTACAAGGACTGGTTTCAACCAAATCGATGGGTTGGTAATTAACCGTCGATAAAACGTCGTATCAAAAACCGGGATCTGTTCTATGAAATCAAAGTTCATTGAGTGGAGGATTTTCTTTTTTATTGTTACTTAGCTGCTGCAACTCTCTCGATCAAGTGTAGGAAATCCGGTAGTGTGCCAGCCCAGTCGTAACTTTCTTTAACCAATTGATAAGCATTGATAGCAAGCTTCTGCCGTAATGGAGGATCAGTTAACAACCTTGAGATAGACGCGGAAAAGGCTGCCGGTGTATCGGCGATTAAGAGATGCCGACCATGTTGCACATCCAAACCTTCGGCCCCTTTCGTTGTTGCCACCACTGGTGTCCCCAAGGCCATCGCTTCTAATATTTTTATTCGCGTCCCACCTCCAGCGCGGAGGGGGGCAACACTAATGCAGGATCCAGCGACCAGAGGACGCACATCGTCGACGAAACCTGTTAATGTCACGGCCTCCGTATTTGGCAGTGGAAGATTTTCATGATCGCCGGTGATCATTAAATTTGCATCAGGAAATCGCTCCAAGACATCCGGGTAGATCTCTTTCAAGAACCAAGTCATTGCATCATAATTAGCTGCATAACCAAAAGACCCAGTATAGATAATGGAGTTCGCCCGTTCCCTTTCTTTGCCGAATTCTTGGTAATTCTTAAGATCAATACAGTTGGGCACTATCTCTACAGTCTGGTTCGTATTTACGAATCGCGCGAGTAATTGGTGCTCCTTCTTTGAGACAACGGTAAAGGCCTTAAAATTGCGCACCAAACGGTTTAAGTAATAATGAAGCTTGCCCCAAGTTAATCCATTTCTAACCCTCGATCGTTTTGATGTGGCGTGTGAAAATGGTTCAATAAACAAACTTAATTCAACATCCTCGAATAATGCAGGCACATCATGAAAGTATTGGCTGTAGCTAGCCATCCCTAGTTCTGAAGCAATCACCAAATTATAGTTTCCATTCGACAATTGGCTTTCAATCAACTGTCTCATTTCTTCTGAAAATGTATCCAACAAGGAACGTGGAGTCAGCGAGAGAAATCCCCAGCGTGCTCGGTGGGTATCCGGTTTATACGGTTTCCATGGCACGGTTTGTATCTCCTGGCAAAGAGCCTGTAGTTCAGGAACATCTTTGGATCCGTTAGGTCGTTCGGTAAAGCTAAGCAACGTCACTTCATGGTGATCGGCGAGCGCTTGCAGCAAATTATTAATGCGTATTTTTGATCCATTATTGGCAGGATACGGGAACCAGGACGATAAGAATAATATTTTCATTTAAAAAGGGCTTACTTCTAATAGGTCAATAAGTCGCAAGATTCAAGAAATAATTCCAGTAATTATCGATAGTTGAGTATACTGAAATAAGCTCACGCAAAGGCGCAAAGGCGCAAAGTTGCTCTAAAGAAAAACCTATGGCGTCGACGTTATCTGAGTTTTTTCAGTAGAGTCATAGTTTAATCTACATTTTTTTGTGACATCTATTCAAAGTGGCAAGAAAGCGCCTACGGCGCGACTTAGGATTGCACGCTAGCCGGGAGCAGCTGGAGAAGGAAAGGTCTGCCAGTCAACCCCCTCCTCACCCAGGTCAAAGCGCATCCGAAACCAACCCCG
>BTQB01000230.1:0-4632 GCA_036985655.1 Anaerolineae bacterium
CGAGATCGACCATACTGTAACCCTGAGGGATTTGAACGATCGGATCGTCCTCTGTGAACAACAGGCCATCTTCGCCAAAACCAGAAGGAAACCCTTGCTGATCATCTGGTGCAAAGATCAATAGTTTCCCACCAATGATCTCTCTCTCAGTTTCAGGGTCTTCGCCAATTCGGGTGGAAGCATAGGCAGTTGACCAGCCACCTCCGGATAAATCCCGCTCTTCAAGAAACGGATCGCCAAAAATATTGTTCCAATAGGCCACGGCAAAGATCTGAGTACCATCATCAACTTCGCCATCTAAGTCGACATCTCGGTAAGTACCTTGAGGTTCAATTGGCAAGGCGATGCTGTAGGTGAATGGTGAACTGAAAAAATCAGATGTAATCTGACCCAAGGTCTGGGAAGCCATCGGCATTAGAAAAGCTAGATCCCGATCGACGAAGCCAGCTTGATCTTCTAATATTACGACAGGTTCAGCTATCCCAAGAGTAAAGAATGGATTAGTGTATTTAACCTCACCTGTGATGCTTACTGGTCCTCCCTCATCATTGATTACCTCGGCCATGGGAAATTGCCCTGAGGCCGCGTCAACTGGACCACTTTCTACCGCTGGCTCATCGATCTCTTCTGAGTCGATCTCTATTGTCTGGGTTGCTGTAGGTTCAACGGATGGAGTTGGGACCTGAATTTCAGGCGATGATACCTGCTCTTCCACAGTTGGTGCTAGCGGTGTATCCGTTGGCTTTTCTTGGCTGCATGATGCCAATAACACAGCAAATAAGAAAAAAGTGGCAGCGAGTAGAGTACGATACATTACAATCTCCGGTTAACCTGTCACACCAGCAACTAAGAGGGATATCGCTGTTGTTAAATCGGTCTTACTAGTTTTTACGGCAACATCTATGTCCAATAAGTGTCTGTAAACTTCTTCTAGCTGAGAATGACTAAAATTTTGGCTTTGATGAAATACTTTTCCGGCAACAAAGCCGTGGATTTTTAATTTCTCCGCAATTTCAGCCGGCTTGCTTCCCTGTAGGGCCATTTCTTTAGCTTGAATGAGTAAACGGAACTGCCGGATGAACATGGCGAATAAATAGTGGGGATCCGTTCCCTCGTCAATCTTTTCATTTAGGATGCGGGCAGCTATCCGGCCGTTTCTCGTGCTTAAGGCATCTACTAAATCAAAAATGCTGGCTTCAGCAACATATGGGCATAATAATGTTACATCTTCTGGTTTAATGATCTGGCCATCTTTATAGAGGATTAGTTTCTCAATCTCGTGATCCATCAACTCAAGGTTATTACCCACATTGATAGCCAGCAGGTGAACAGCCCTTGGGGTGATCGTCCCCCCCTCATCGGCGACTCGTGAACGTACCCAACGCTCAAGGCTGGCCCCTTCAGGTTTTTCGAACAGCTTTACATAACCGCTCTCTTCGCTGTTAGCCAAAATTAATAGCGGGTGATTTTCTTTCAATCTCTTTGATTCAATTAAGACGAGTCTGGTGCTGTCGGGCAGCTGGGGGAAAAATAGCAGCAGTTCGTCTAAGAAAGAAGGCTCATTTATCAATAAATCCTCGACAACTACGAGGCGTTTGCTGGCAAGAAACGGCACCGAATTACAGGCATGTTGAAAGGCAGCCAGGGTTAGATCTCGACCTGCAAAAACCGTTGTGTTGAGATCGACCATGGAAGCGTCGCCAACTTTGGATTTTATCCTTTCCAAAGTCTCTCGTTGGGCGTGAGAATCGTCACCGTGAAATATATAAAACAAGCCTGCCATTGAAATATTCTCTACACTCTTTTAGGAATTATGCATCAGCTGACGGTATCAATTCTATATGCGTTAACCTCATCGCTTCGTGCCTGCCCAAGAAGCAGCTGGAAAACTCGTGTAATCAGAGATGGCCGAACCTGGCGTATGCTGGTGACTCGCAATTCAGCCAATTCGCCGTCCACTGTAAATCGATTTTGAAGCGCAATACCAATCGGTCGAGCCGCGATGAGTGAGATGGTAACAGCCAATATTGTGGAAGGCAGTGCTCCAAGAAAGACGGATAAATTGATATTAGAACGTTTTTGACGCCTTTGCTCCAGGCTGAAGGTAGCCACAGCGGACAAAGAGGCCAGAGAGGCCATTGTTAACAGCACAGTTCCGCAATTAGGGTGGACGGCTAACCGCTCTTCACCGGCATGCAATCGTTGAAATGCTTCTTCAACTGCTTCGGAAACCTCGTTCTCGGTGATAGATCCATAAATGTTTAGATTAAAACCCTTTGGAGTGGAATTACCTTGAGCGCTAAAGCCTTTATGGTGTTCGCTGAGCACGTGAATTGTTGCATGTTCAAGGGCATGGTTGCGCCGGGTCCGATCGATGACATCATTTGACATAATGGTCTCCATATAGGTATTTTGGATATATAAAGATAGCGCTCATGGGCTGGAATATTAATAGCAGTGACAATCTTCTTATGACCGTCTAATACCTAATTGGCGAGTTCTGGCGGATTTAATTAATTAGGCGGTAGAAGGCTGGCCTATCTAAACCAAAAACCAGGTAGCTAAAGTAATGATTCAGTAGCTGGATGTTAACATAAATAGACCCGCAGGCAACTGAATATGGGCTTACTACTCCATCCAGTAGGCAAAGGCTTCCCACTTTCTCGCAATCATTTTGATCGATTTGGGTTCAGGGACTTTTTAGGCCTGGCTCAGCATTGCCCAACTTTCACCAAACAGTCCCTAGAGCCCTCAAATCCCACCGAAACGGCTGAGCTGTTCCGCGGTACAGGCCGTCTCATCGAATTCGATTGCCAGGAGAAGAATCTATTTAAAGTTCTTGCCGGTTTAATCGGACTTGCTGTAATCTGACAAATCAAATAATTTGGCAGTTTTTTGTGGTCAATATCTGAAATGGTCATCAATGGAACTCGTGAAAAAAGCACCAAAAAAAGTCCCCATCATGTAGCCATACAAACCAAAAACGGGATTAACAAATACCAGGAAACCCTGAGCTAGACCATCAGGCACACTTTCAATGCACAAAACAAGACCAGCTTTTCTGTCAGCACGTAAGGCACATGGGTTGATGAAGCCCTTGGTGACAATGCGTTCACGAAGACCCATAGATTCTTCTGCCATAATTTTCTCCTAGCAAGAATTAGGAGTCGTCCTCCATTCCCATGTTCATTTTTCCATCACTATCCGTATGCGTTCTCATAAAGAGCCGTTGGGCAATGATGACAATAAAAATTCCAAAGATAGAAACAACAAGAACAAGGGGGTCGCTCTTGAATTTTAGTACAGAAAAAGCGATTAGAATTACAGTATCAAAAAGTATCGCAAGTAGAGTAATAAAAGGAATGATGTCAATTTCCTTTCTCATGTGTCGGAAAAGCCCCCAATGAATGACAATATCCATAACCAGGTAGAAAATAGCGCCTATAGCAGCTATTCTGGTCAAATCAAATAGAATCGTCAGAGTCATAGCGAGTAAAACGGTAAATATAAGTGCTGGATTACTAAAGCGAGAGGGCAATCTGGGGATTTGTTTCATTTTGCTTAGCATGGCCAATAAGCGGGACGCAGAAAAAACACTGGCGATTATAGCTGATACAGTGGCAATGATGGCCAAAAGCACAGTAAACCACAATCCCCAATCACCAAATATTGGTTGTGCTGCAGCTGCAAGTGAATAATCTTTTGCGGCAATAATTTCCGGTACGCTTAGATTGGCCGCGACAGATAAGGCCAGTGCCACATAAATAACTGTAACAATGAATATAGATATAATAATGGATCGACTAACATTACGGTTAGGATTGACAATATCTCCACCTTGATTAGTAATTGTTGTAAATCCCTTGTAGGCAAGGATTGCCAGAGCCAAAGCCGCAATAAAACCACCTAAGTTCGCATCATTGCCAATTCCACCACTAGCACTCGCAAAAGACGAAAATCCACCTACCGCCAACCCTGCAATGGCGAATATGGCAAGGCCCAGAATTTTGATAATCGCAGTCGTAGTTGCAGTTGATTCAATTATTTTATTGCCGGCAACATTGATGACATATGCAGCCGCAATTAAAATCACACCAAGTATCGGCACAAGACTGCTGGTACTTTCAATATCAAACAATCTCAATGTATAAGTCCCGAAGGTTCTGGCAACGAGGCTTTCTGCAATCACCATTGAGACATACATCAAAAGCGAAAAAGTTCCTGTAATTGTGCCTGGACCGTAGGCCTTTCTTAAAAATTTGGCAACGCCTCCGGATGATGGATAAGCATTGGAAAATTTTACATACGAGTACGCACTAAAACCGACTACACCCGCTGCAACCAGAAAAGTTAGCGGAAAAAGGTCGCCCGCCAATTCGGCAACCTGTCCCATAAGCACAAATATTCCCGCGCCTATCATAACCCCTGTCCCCAGAGACACGGACCCTACGAGGGATAACTTCTTGTCCACAGAATCTTTTTTCATGAGTTACTCCTAACCTGGACAAGCCAGAACCAAAAAGGGATGTGGCATGACTTGAAGTATCAATTGATGAGTCCGGTGAAAAAAATCATTTGGCGAATATAAACTTCTGTTAATAAGCTGGATATGACCCAGTTAGTACTTCTGCC
>BTQB01000231.1:0-4623 GCA_036985655.1 Anaerolineae bacterium
CGACGTGAAGGGATTCACTAGTGTCGCGGGCGCAGGGATGCGCAGGAGCGACCGACTACTAATCGGGGCTGGTCCCGATAGCCCAGGTACTTTTCTCTTACTTGTCTAAGAGAAAAGTACCCAAAAGAGAACGACACCCCGCGACTTGTCCTTACGGATTCCCTCACAGTTCCTTGAAAACGCGTACGCAAATATAACTCGGAGCGCATACCCCGCGCCTGCCTCGAGCAGGATATTCGCGTATTCCCGTTTTCTACGTCACTGTTCGGCTGCGTCGAAGGGGGTTAAAAAACACCTTCGTTCCAGTGCGCCGTAAAGGGAGGGAAAACCAGTAGATAAATTGTGGTCTATCTTCTATTATTTCCTAATATCCTGGCTGCATAACACAATATTAGGTGCCAGCCGTATAATCAACTGTTAAGCATATTAGATCGAGAGAAAAGGCATATGGATATAAATAAAATGATACCCAATTTCAATGTGCCACGCATTTCAGATCCGACTGCGCCACGGAGAGAGATCGATCTTCAAGATGGCGATGAAAAGATTGTTTACGAGTCAATTTCTAAACTAGAAAAGTCGAGATTAGATACTGAAGAATTATTTGAAGTATTTAATGATTGGCAAACAAAAAAGACATTAACTTCAAAAAGAGTATTTGTATCCACATCTCTCCTTGTTTCTGCTGCATCGTGGATAGGAGTTAATTACACTGATTTGACGCTATTTGGTTTGAAGTTATCAAACGGCAATCCTGAAAGGCTCATTATCTTTATCTTAATATCGATAATAATTAGCGGAATATTTTATGAGGTATCCAGACGGATAGATGGTAGCGTGAGAAAAGCGAAAATTTCTCACATAAATAACGACCTAAATGAATTAAGAGAACCTATGGAAGCTATTAGAGAAGTAATGGAGCGGAACAATGTATCCTCATTTTCTAAGTTGTATTATGACTTCAAATCTTCATTGTCTGTAAACTCTCAGCATGATGCTATAGATGTGTTCCGTGCGATTAATTTTTACGACAAAAACCTTTCAAAAGCCGGAAAAGGGTTGAGTATTGTTACCATTGCTGAGCAACTATTAATCTATTTGGTTGCAATTTATGCAATTGTTGCGCTTTTAGTTTCACTTAAATAATGCCTAACAATTGCATCAAGTTGTTTGCTTCGCTCACTGGGACGCTTCGCCGCGATACGGCTTGCGCCCCTTATGCAAAACGTTATGTGTTTTGGAAATGGCCAGTTCCAACCGGAAGCAGACCTTCGTTACAATGCTTGGAAATAATAGGAACTAGCAAAAATGCTTCCTATCAGTACCTGTGATTGTGTCCGACATAATAGCAGGGCCTATTAATGAGTGATGGAGTACAGATGATAAATCGTGGTTCGCAATGGCGACGCTGGGAGCCTCATATTCATTCTCCTGGCACAATTCTCAATAATCAATTTGGAGGAGTTGATCCATGGGAAGAATATCTAACCACGCTTGAGCGGCTTACTCCAAAGATAGAGGCAATTGCGGTCACCGATTATTATGTCACTGACACCTATAAAGAGGTGTTAAGTCGCAAAGCAGCTGGAAGGCTTCCTAACGTTCAGTTGATATTTCCAAATATCGAGCTCCGATTAGATGTCGCGGCAAGAGATGGCTTTGTAAATGTCCACCTTTTAGTCTGCCCTGACGATTCCGATCACCTCGACCAGATTACAAGAATACTTACCCGCCTGCAGTTCTCAGCTTACGGCGATAGCTTTAATTGTACGCGCGACGACCTAATCCGGCTTGGAAAACGCGCAAATCCTGAAATTTCTGACGACCGCGCAGCTCTAGAGCATGGTGCTACTCAATTCAAGGTCAATTTTAAACAACTGCGAAATGTCTACCATGAAAGCGAGTGGGCAAAGAACAACATTCTTGTTGCTGTGGCTGGAGGAGCAAGTGACGGCACGTCAGGCGTACGTCAAGCGGCCGATGCTACCATGCGGCAGGAAATTGAGAAGTTCGCGCACGTAATCTTTTCCAGCAGTCCGGCGCAACGCGAATTTTGGATTGGGCAGCGAAGTGCATCCGTCGAGGAATTACGCGAGCGATACAACGGCTGTAAACCATGCCTTCATGGCAGCGATTCGCATGCCCCAAACACAGTTGGTCAACCGATCGACGACCGCTTCTCATGGATCAAGGGAGGCCTCGAGTTTGATGCTTTACGTCAGGCGTGTATCGACCCGGAAGGACGTGCATTCGTGGGACCAGAACCGCCTGGTTTGGCGATGCCGTCCCAGATCATCTCTAACGTATCAATAGATAAGGCCACTTGGGCACAAACCTCTGAAATTCCGCTCAATTCAGGCTTAGTCACAATCATTGGCGCTCGCGGCTCAGGAAAAACAGCGCTTGCAGACGTAATTGCCGCAGGATGTGATTCGATTCCAACGGATGCTTGGAGTACTAACGAGAAAACCACCGCATCCTTTCTAGCTCGGGCGAGGCCACTTATCGGAGACGCTACGGTTACCCTTACTTGGGAAGGCAGCACCGAAACAAAGCGTGCTCTCGATAGACAAGATGCAGAGGGGGCCCTTTTGTTTCCTCGTGCTCGTTATCTATCTCAACAATTTGTAGAGGAACTCTGCTCGTCAAGCGGTGTATCCGACGGATTAATCGAAGAAATCGAAAGAGTAATCCTTGAAGCACACCCAATTGATGAACGAGAAGGAGCTATCAATTTTGGGGAATTTCGAGAGTATCGAACTAGTAGATACCAACAAGCTCGTGAACGTGAAGTGGAAGCGATATCTGATCTTTCTGAGCGGATTGCAGCGGAACTAGAAAAAGAAAGCATGGTTGGCGCGCTTAAAGCGCAAGTCAATCAGAAGAAAACACTAATTAAGAATTACAACTCAGACCTTTCTAAACTCGTTGTTAAGGGTACTGAAGCACAGGTGAAGCGCCATGCCCAACTCAGTGATGCCGCCCAAGAACTAAGAAATAAGATACAGATCTTTACTAATCAACGCCGGACTTTTATCGCGATGCAAGATGAGGTGGCTAGCACCCGCACAACAAAGGCTCCGGAGCTTCTTCGCCAAGCTCGGGAACGACATAGCAAGAGCGGGCTCGACGACCAGCAGTGGGATGAGTTTCTTCTTATCTATAAAGGGGATGTAGATAAGAGCCTAGAGGGTTATGTGACATGGGCCAACAAGCAGATTGCTGAACTTACTGGCGAGCCTGTGCAACCCGGAAATCTGGATACTCAATTGATCGCCGATGGCGTTGATCTTAAAACGCTGAAACTATCGACATTAACGGCCGAGATGACGAGATTGGAAGCGTTGGTCAGCGCAGACAAAGGTATTCAAAAACAGTATGCCGCACTAACAAAACGCATAGGACAGGAGAATGCCTCTCTTAAGACATTGGAAGCGAAGTTTACGGATGCAGAGGGTGCCGCAGCCCGCCGAAAGGATTTACAAAATGAGCGTGACGATGCCTATGAGCGGGTGTTTGAAGCGATTATCAACGAGCAAACCGTTCTTGCTAAGCTTTATGATCCACTAATGGCGCGGATTGCAGCTTCCTCGGGGACGCTGAATAAACTTACCTTCTCTGTTCAGCGCATCGTCGATGTAGATCAATGGGGATCATTCGCAGAGGAAAGTTTGCTTGACCGACGTAAGGCAGGCCCATTCTACGGCCGTGGCACTTTAACCGCTTGTGCGGAAAAGATGCTTAAATCGGCATGGGAGTCAGGAAGCGCAGCCGAGATTAGGGCTGCTCTGACTAAATTCATCTCCAAATACATGAAGGATATGTTCGCCCATGCGCCCTACGCGGCAACCCAGCAAGCGGAATACAGAGCATGGTTAAAGCAGTTTGCGCATTGGTTATTTGGAACTGATCACATATCTGTTCGTTACGAGATTATGTATGACGGAATAGATATCCGTAAGCTTTCTCCTGGAACGCGCGGTATCGTCCTGCTACTCCTATATCTTGCTCTGGATGAATCTGACGACCGACCGTTGATTATCGACCAACCGGAAGAAAGTCTTGATCCAAAGTCTGTATTCGAAGAGCTTGTACCACTCTTTACAGAGGCAAAAGCCAAGCGGCAAGTCATCATAGTCACACACAACGCGAATCTTGTTATCAATACAGATGCAGACCAGATTATTGTTGCAGAATCTGGGCCGCATCAGGCAGGAGAACTCCCACCGATTACATATCGAGCAGGGGGAATAGAAAATGCATCTATTCGTAAAGCTGTATGCGATATTTTGGAAGGGGGAGAGGCAGCATTTCGAGAACGCGCTAGACGGCTTCGAGTCCGACTGGAGCGATGATGCCGGTATGCGCTCTTAATGTTCAGTATTTTACTGAACAACACATAACAAAAGAATCAAAGGGGTCAGACTCGATTGAAATAATCGGATCGGGGAGCGCATAGAATCTCTAGCCCCATTTGTTGTCGCGACAAATGATGAGGTGGACTAAATGCCGAATCAAATACTAGGCTACTACAACTCGCGCAAGGAGAAGCTGCTGAGGGATTTTGACAGGGCCTCTGCGTTGATGAAGGACGCGGCTGTCGCACGCTACGGTGAGGAATTC
>BTQB01000232.1:0-4615 GCA_036985655.1 Anaerolineae bacterium
AAAGGCATAAAAAACAATAGCTGCAAAAAGGGCCGTTAAACTCCGAATGTTGGCAGTTGTAGCCTGAGCCCAAAAAGTTGTTGCTGTTCCCAATGCACCGGCCGCAATGACGCCTCCTAGAACAGTGCCACTTAATTCCTTTACGGTCAGAAAAACGAAGATTAAGGCAGCAGCGCTTGTGAAAGCTGAAAGTAAGTTAACACGGTAAGCCGGCGTCTGACCGATAGGCAGACGAGAAAATAGATTCGCTGCAATTGTATAAAGCGGAAATCCTGGAGGGTGAGCAACACCTAATTTGGTTGTAACTAATTGAAATTCCCCACTGTCAGCAGGCAGCACGTCCCTGGCCAGCGTGCCCCAATAAAGCACCAGAAACAGAAATCCGATCGCGAAAGCGATTATTATGGTGAAAGATTGAGTGTTGACTTTTTCGCTGGCAGCAGATGCATTAGTGATGATGTATGTTAAGAGAGCAAGAAATCCGACAAGGGCTGCCACTCTGATATCTGGTTCTGGATAAAAGGCGTAGAGCAGCAGCAAGTAGGTTGGCCAGATTCGCTGAAAATCATACTTTCCGAGAATGAATGAGGCTAATAAGATAAAGGCCAGGGAAATCAGAATCGCCCCTGAAATTCCTGGCCTTAATATTTCGCTGACGATCCGCCCACCAAAAAGGCCAGCTGATACGGCTGCTCCAACCCGCTGCCACTTTATGGTATTTAGGCTCAATAACCTTGTTTTATTCACTGATTGAAGAATTATACCTTAGGCAGCCCTAGAGTCCCCGATTGAAAGGGGAATGTTGACCTTCTGTATTTATAAAGTGGGATGATCGTATTTCGATTGTTCCTCTTTGAATCAATTGAAGATGAGCTTGTTATCAAATGACCGGACCACGATTAAATTGACCCCTCCGGGGAGCAGTAGATAATAATGTTAGAGGGTTTAGAAAAATTTGCCTATGAAAGATTATTCAGGTGCGGTACGAGATTTCAAAAGAGCACGGGACCGGGCAGCTTTAGAGAATCTCGTTGCACGTCTCAGTAGTCGATCATCTGAACTACTATCATATGAAGACGTGCGCCAAAAGGTAAGGGCTACTGGTGTAGTTTCGCATAGTCTACAGGATGTTCCCCTGGACGCAATTGTGGGCAGCGTTAATCGTTATACCGATTTTACAAGGAGGTTTCTCCCTAAAAGAGATAGTGATCAAAGTAGATGGGCGAACGTCTATCAGGCGACCAGCGAATCTGCCGGACTGCCCCCAGTGGATTTATACAAGATAGGCGAGGTTTTTTTCGTTCTAGATGGTCACCATCGAGTATCTGTCTCGAGACAAATGGGCGCAGAGGTTATTCAAGCATATGTTACAGAAATCCGTTCCAAAGTACCCCTAGATCCAACGATTCAACCTGATGAGCTGATTATTAAAGCTGAATATGCTGATTTTTTATCGCGAACAGGTTTGAACCTTTTATATCCTGAATCAGATCTTAATGTA
The DNA here is from genome assembly GCA_036985655.1 of Anaerolineae bacterium. Taxonomy (GTDB): domain Bacteria; phylum Chloroflexota; class Anaerolineae; order Promineifilales; family Promineifilaceae; genus UBA11865. Next base: position 1,502 of record BTQB01000232.1, read on the forward strand.
ACTTGCGCCGGCAAATATCAGGAGTTATTAGAACATATCGAGGTTCATCGCTACTTTATGGGATTGGAATTGGAGCGTGAAATCAGCTTCGAGGAGTCGGTGGGTCATTGGTACGATACAGTCTACGTGCCAGTTGTGGAGATAATCCATGATCTGGGCCTTCTAGAACGATTTCCTGGACGAACTGAAACTGATCTATACCTATGGTTGGCTAGATACAGGGCTGAGAAGGAGGCCCAGTTGGGATGGGAGATCAAGGATTCGGCCGCGGCGGCTGCCCTGGTGGACGAGTTCGGAGACAGCCGTTCGACCGTTTTTGGTAGGATTGGAAGAAATGTCTTAGAAGTTATCTTGCCTGATTCTCTGGAACCATCCCCTGATACAGGTCAATGGCGCAGAGAACAACAGGTGGATAAGAAAAATATTAGCTTATTCAATGATATCCTTGTTGCCCTAAGTGGAGATGAAATAAGCTGGGTTGCTTTGGAGCAGGCGATTGAGGTAGCCAAGAGGGAGCAGGCCCGGATAAAGGGGCTTTATGTTCTCCGAGAGGGTGAAAATAAAGACAGTCAAATCGTCATTGACATTCACGATAGGTTCCAGTGGCGTTGTACTGAAGTTGGCGTGCCATTCACTTTCACTGTTGATAAAGGGCCTGTGGCAAAAACTATATGCTCCAGGGCTCGTTGGGTAGATCTCGTCGTTTTCAACCTTAGCTATCCGCCAAAAGCTGAGCCGGCCGCACGATTGTTCTCAGGTATTCGTAAACTTATAAACAGGTGCACCCGGCCGCTGCTCGTTGTGCCTGGTAAGAGTTATTCAATCTCCAAAGCGATGTTAGTTTTTGACGGCAGTCCAAAATCTATGGAAGCTTTGTACGTGGCAACTTATATTGCTGGAAAATGGCAGCTGCCTCTCATCGTTGCCATTAACCGAAGTGATGAAGCTAATGATGGTAAGGTAATCGATAAAGCTAATAAATACTTAATAGATTCGGGAATTGAGGTTGAACATTTTACTTTGGACGACCCGATTGAGGAACCTCTTTTAGAACTTAGTAAAGCCCGAGAGTGTGATCTTCTAATAATAGGCGGCTATGAATCCAGTACTATTATGGGAATAATTAGAGATAGTTCCCTCGATGCTATCCTCAGAAAATCATCTATACTTACACTTGTATGCCAATAGCATCTAATCATTTATTTTATGGTAATGAACATGTTGGTCACAACACGGACTGATAAGCGCTGGGCGAAAAATTGAGGACTTATTCGATACATCAACTTATTGAGGAATTATTAATCAGCTATTTTTAATATCAATCAAATTGCCAGGGAACATTAGAGGTTAGCATGAAGAAATCAGATCTAAAGAACTTTTGCATTGGGCTCATCGGGGCAGCAATATTATCATTTCTCCTATACCGGTTGCTGCGTCCCCGAACGGTGATTACGCCAAAACCGCTGGTTGTAAAACAGTCTGATCTCCCTCCACTTAAAAAAGTAACAAAACTGCAGGTCAGGAAGGATCCGCTTGTTAAGATTCGTGGTATCGGGCCCGTTACAGAGAAATCACTAAATGATGACGGAATCGTATCATTTGCTCAACTAGCAAACGCGAGTCCATCTGATCTAGAGAAGTATACCGGTAAAAGATATGATCCGAAGGATTGGATCGAGCAGGCGGCCGAGCTTGCTTCTAAAAAGTGATAAGAATCACAACTAATATGCCAGGAGTCAACACGAACTGGCGCTTGTTGTGGTTGAACGAAAAACGGTCGAACTAACAGTTCAACCTACAGAGGAGGTTCAAGTGAAGCTGGTTGCTACCTGACCATCATCCACAAGCCATATTTTGGTGGCAAAGCGCTGAATGAAGTATCGATCGTGAACAACAGCCATAATCGTTCCAGGATAGTTTGCCAGAGCTTGTTCAAACCTTTCCCGAGATGGAATATCAAGATGATTGATTGGCTCATCTAGCAAGAGCACATTAGATCCCGAGGCAACAAGAATAGCTAACTCCAATCTGGATCGTTCCCCGAAACTTAGCTCGCCTATAGCCCGTAACGAATCATCCCCTTCAAATAAGAAAAAATGGAGGAACGATCGGGTTTCGGTCATGTTCATGTTTGATACCAACTGAACACATTTTAAAGCAGTACTTGTTTTGTCCAGCAGCTCTTGTTCTTGAGCCATATAGCCTAAGTTTACACTGGATCCAATATGGATTTTCCCGCTAAGTGAATTTAGCTCTCCAATTATGGTCTTAAAAAGTGTCGTCTTACCTGCTCCGTTTTTCCCCGTGATGGCAATTCGTTCCCCAGCTTGAACGAGCAGGTTATCTATATAAAGCAAGGGATTCACCTTGCTGTACCCTATAGAAACATCTTCAAATTCTATTACATTACGCCCCAGGTGATGGGCTTTCTGGAATTCCAGCTTAAGCTGCCAGCCTGCTTTTGGTTTTTCAATCCTTTCATCAGAACTTAAGTAACGGTCTAATTTTTTCTTACGAGCCTTTGCTTTAGCGGCAACCTTTTTGGCAATCCGGCGAACCCCTGGCTGGCGCGGAGTTGTCGTCATTTCAACCCGTTTCGCCTGCTGTTTTGTTATTGCTATATCTCGTTTTATCCGGCGGATCTCATCGAGCTGATTTTTATAAGCCGAAGAAGCTGCCTCCTTATTTGCGATATATTGCTGGAGATAATCGGAGTAATTGCCTTTATATATGCGGATCTTGTGTGCGGATGGTTCGAGATCAAAAATTTGCGTCACAGTATGATTAAGAAAGGTTCTATCGTGGGAGACGATCAAAGCCGCCCCCTTAAAATTCGATAGCCATTCCTCGAGCCATTCCAACACGCCAATATCCAGGTGATTTGTCGGTTCATCCAAAAGAAGAATTTGAGGGTCATCTAACAGGACCAGGGCAACGGACAGGCGTGTTTTTTGACCACCGCTCAATTTAGATAACGGCCGCTTCTTGGGAATATCCGATAATCCTAGAGAATGGACGATAGATTCCATTCGCACCACGTCATAAAGAGTCATTCGAGTCACTACTCGATCATATGCTTGTTGCAGCTCATAGTCTCCTGGAGATTCAGTAAGC
>BTQB01000233.1:0-4613 GCA_036985655.1 Anaerolineae bacterium
AAACCAAGAAAGAAAAAGGCGATGGAGATCACAAAACCGATCAAGCGAAGAAAGGATTTCCCGATGGTTGCGTAACCACCGGTCCGGTTGACGATGCGCAATCCCATTAACATCATGCCCGGAGTCTGACCGGCGAAGCTCCAAAAGATGAATGCGTAGGCGGCTACAACAGTGAGAGCATTCAGACTGCTAAGGAGGGCGCCTAATATTCTCAGCAGATCTTTTGAAATTGCCAGGGATTCGAGATTTGGCGATTCACCGATGAAACTTCCTATGGTCTGAAACAGCCAACCGGTCATAGCAATGAAAGCAAGGACTAATCCGACATCAACAACGAAGGCTAACAAGCGACTTGTAAAACCGGCATAGTAACCAAGAAAACCATCCTGAGCCGGCGGTAAATGGCGTTTGGATATGGGGCGAACAAGGCGCGGGTCAAAATCGGGACCGGGAATATCCTCCCGATCGGCACGGCGGAAAAGTCTACGAAAGGGTTTCTCAAAGAAGATGTCACTGCTAAAACCGCGTTCCCGGATCTCTTCAATGACTTCATCGATAATACCCATGCTTTGGGCAGCCATCATTTCCTGGACGAATTCCTGGATGCGTTCGTTTTCAATTATTTCATCCATGGAATCATCGGCCACGATATTCAGGGCGGATTCCGCAACGCGGCGGCTGTGGATGTCTTCAGAGCGGCCGAGGTGTTTCCAATAATTGACCTGGTTTTCACCTCTTTCGACGGCCCTGTTAAAACGGTGCGCAAGAGGACGAAAAACCCGGCTTTTCGTGATTGGACTAAATACGAGTTCCATAGTCGATACGGCCGCGTTGCCCATATTATTGAGCAGCCTGATTGTTCGACCCCCCCGGGAACGAGCGTCAATCATCATGCCCAAGGCCACATGACGGGCAGCCAGGCCCGGACCTTCGCCAAAGCGCTCCTCCCACTCAGAAACCGGAACCAAAACCGAGTCCGGCGTCCTTGGTTCCGAATCAGCTCTTGCTTCCGCCTCCTCAACTTGTTCCAGGACATCATTTAGTGCATCAACAGCCAGCAATGCGCCGCCGAGTGACACGCGAGAGATGGTTTCCCCTGAGATAGGCCTTTCTTGATTGTTAGCAGCGTTGGTTGTTCGAGGGTTTGGCGGGGCGGTAGTTGGTGAGGAGGCGGCCGGGCTGGAATCAGCAGCGGAACCCTCTTGTTGAGAATGGTTAAACCTCGATTGAAGGGGCTCCTCAGCTGAAGGGCCATCTTCCGGAAACCAATCTATGTTGTCCTGGCTTTCTATCTCTTGATCTGCCCGGGTTTCACCGGGTAGTGGATGCTCTATCGAAGGAGGGGATTCTGTTGATTCTGACATAGGAGGTCGTTCCTTATGTAAAAAAATTTGCTGAATTCGGAAATTGCATTTGTGCTCGGGCTGCCATTTGTATGATATTGAAAGTCCGGTTTTTGAACAATATTTAATCTATCTGGATGAGGCTGGTTGTGATTATCAAAATTATTATGGTGAGATCGCAGTGCACACTTAGCGGCGATTTGATCTAAGAATAGACCAGATCAGCCACAACGATAAAATGACCATCATTATGAAACTCAGGACGATGAGCCAGGTCGGTATATTCCAGGGCCAGCTAAAGTTCAGGGAAGGGATGAGCAGGGCCAGGGCGACGGTCAGGGCGCTCAGAAGGATAGCCAGAATAATCCGGTTAGCGATTCTGTTCATCTGCCTTGATGTATCGTAAAGTGTAGGGATCTCAACCCGCAATTCTAAGTCGCCTCTCTCGAGCTGGCCGAGTATACGCCTTGATTGCCGCGGGAAATCGTTAAAAAGATCGAGCCACCCACCAGCATTGCGGAGAAGAGGCGGACCCCACGACTTCGGGTTAGCCAGCCCGATTAAGAAACGGGTGACGTAAGGCCCCGAGACCTCAAAGACATCGAAATCAGGGGCCAGCTGTTTACCAACCCCTTCCATTACCACAAAAGTCTTTAAGAGCAGCCAGTAATCACTTGGAATACGCAAATGATATTCATAAATGATAGGCTGGATCTCTGCCAGCAGTGCGTCAACGGCGATCTTTTTTAGAGGAAGGCCGTAATATTTCCTGAGCAGGCGTCGCAAGTCGCTCTGGAGACCAATTTCGTCGATTGACGGTCCAGCTATTCGCATATGAACGAGCTGATCAACAATGGCCTCGACGTCGAAGCGGATAACGGCCGTAAACAGTCGGATCAACTTTGACCGGTCAGAGTCATCTAAATAGCCCACTGTGCCAAAATCCATCAATCCGAGGGTTTCTCCAGGAAGAATAAAGATATTTCCAGGATGGGGATCTGCGTGAAAAAAGCCATCCTCGAGCACTTCCTTTATGACGAACTTTGCAGTGTGCAAGGCGATCCGGTCCCGGTCGTAACCCTGGGCATCGAGGGCTTCAAGATCGCTAACTTTGATGCCATGTATGCGTTCCTGAACCATCATGAGTGAAGTCGTGTACTCCCAATAAACTCGAGGGATGTAAACAAAATTGTCCTCTTTAAAGTTCTCCCTAAATCGATCGGCGTTTCGACCTTCTCGCTCAAAATCCAGTTCAGACTGTAAGGCAAAAGTGAATTCTTCTGACAGACCAACCGGGTCATAAACCCTGGTCCAGGATAGACGATCGGCCGCCTGCCTGGCAATATCCCGAATAATAGACAGGTCCGTATCAATAACATTCTCAATGTTGGGTCGTTGAACCTTAACAATTACCTGAGTGTGATCCGGAAGCATTGCCGGATAGACCATAGCCAAAGAGGCTGAGGCGATTGGCGTCGGGTCGAAAGCCAGGAAGACCTCTTCTATAGGCGCACCCAATTCATCTTCAATTATTGGTTGAACTTCCTCCCAGGGATTTGGGGGCACATCGTCCTGCAGCTTTCCCAGTTCATCGATAAATGCCCGGGGAAGCAGTTCAGGGCGGGTGCTGGCGATCTGGCCCACCTTAATGAAGGTGGGACCGAGTTCTTCCAAGGCCTGGCGAAGATGGACCGCTGCTGATCGCCGGGTTTCTGGCCGGGGCTCGCGACGCAAAATTCGGCGAGGAAGACCCAAGGCACCCTCTAATCCTAATTCAGAGATGATGGCGCCGAATCCGTGGCGGGCCATCACCTCGGCGATTTGCCGGTAGCGGCTAAGTTTACGGGGTTTTAAATAGTGCATTTGCCTCTATTTTGGCTGGATTGAGTCAGCATCCCCATATCATTGGAGATTACCCTGGTCAGCCGGTCTCGTTTAGCCCTGCTTGCTTGGCTGCTATCCAGAGGGTTCTTTCACCGGCACAATCAGCGATGAATACAAGCGCTCAGAGTGGGCAGGCCAACACTTGACCTGCGACTGGTAAAGATTCATGTCCTGTTTTATGAGGTTTCAGAACTAAATTCTCCAGCGTGGTTTTGAGTTCGATAACGCATGATGGGTCTGAAATTGAGCAATTAATTAACCACTTCAGAGTCCGCTGAAAGAAGCTCACGCAAAGCCGCCAAGGCGCAAAGTTAGTCAAGAGAAAAACCTGTGACATCGATGTTATCTGAGTTTTTTCAGTGGAGTCACTGTAGCGATTTGTATTGGTAGCTGAGTGCCTGACAATCGATCTTAAATTCTTTGTCTACTTAATTATACCAAGGTTTCTCATAATCCAATGGCAGAGAGCCTATATCATTGCTGTTTAGCTTTCGGGAAGGAACATAAGAAGGATAAATTACAACAGTTGGCGGGAGTGAAGTGACATCTCCGGACGGCCGGGGGAAAGGACAATTATATTACACGAGGATTATGATATTGACAGCCTGGCCTAACCCAGTCAGAAGAGATATGCCTTAACTTTCAGGTTGCGATTCAGTCTCAGCGGCAGCTGATGATTCAGCCTCGGCAAACTCTTTGAAATCGTTCATAAAATCAGCGGTTTGCATGGAAAAGGATCCCTTCATGAAGAGGGACAGGACCCTCATGAGGCCGCTGAATTTGAATTCAGAATCGAGCACCCACCGGGTTTTGCCAGGACCGTCTTCATAGAAGTGGTTGGTAAGGGAGTTCCAGACGCCCTCGGCCTCAAATATGCCAGAAAACTCCTCCGGTAGAGAGCGACTAGTTATTGTTTCCGTCATCTCTATGTCGCGGCCGTCCATGTCGTAGATCAAGCGCGACTTTGCCCCGGGCTGTCCTGGTTCTCCGTTGATATGCTCGAAGCTACGAAGGCTTTTCTGCCATTTTGTGAGGTTGGCCGAATCGTCGAACAGTTCAATTACCCTTTCTCGCGGAAGATTTATTATTAACTCAGTTTTATACTTCAATAAAGCACCTTCATTTTTCTTTATGGTTCATTGCCTATAATTTAGCAGTTCAAGGGTATCAGGCCATGTCGTAGGCCTGGTTTAACCAGGCGACTACCTCGTCATCGACCTCAGATAATGGGACGCAGATTAACACGGATTTCACGGATTAAAATTGAGATGATTTTGCGCGTATCATCATTTTCATTCATTATCAGTGTGCGCTCGCTCATATTGACTTCTGTGAAGATGTTTAAATGAAATATAAATGGGTCTGTGCAGTTAGCCCGTTGGTTGG
>BTQB01000234.1:0-4604 GCA_036985655.1 Anaerolineae bacterium
ATAACCTGTCACCACGCTTTGATGAGAGCAATCTAGACACAAAGTACGATCGTAACTGGATCAGACATCAACTACTTCCATTCATAAAAGTACGCAAGACGTGCGTTTCTAAACGTATCAGACAGCTGGGCGTTCTGGCAGCGGCCGATTATGAATTGTTGTCAGGAATAACAGAGCGGCAATTTGATGATATATTGTTGAGCGAGGGCGATGGCTGGCTTTCATGTGATCTGAAAAAGTGGCAGGCTTTACCCCTCGCCAGCAGGCGGTTAACCATTCGATCAGCAATCCAGCAAATTCACGATCCTCCGGTTGATATTGGCTTTCAGGTGGTGGAATCCGCCAGGCAGCTGGGAGAGAGAGGACAGGTTGGGAAAATGATTAACTTCCCATCTGGCTCAAAGATGCAGATTGGTTATCATAAGCTTAAGTTTTCGCTGTCGGAGGGGGCAGTTCCTGTCCCGCCGCTGCCCCAACTGCTAGCTGACAAAGATCAATTATTGACAATTCCTGGGAGGATGATGATAGACAATAGATGGCTGGTTGAAAGTTCTATTGTGGAGGATCCGGATTATGCGGCCATCGTACGAAATCCTGATCCCTGGACAGCATTCATCGCGGCCGAAACAGACAGCCCCGTTACGGTTCGGCGGCCGCTGCCAAGAGAAGAGTTTCTTCCATTGGGTATGGCGAATCACCGGGCAAGAATTAGCGATGTACTGGCTAATCGGAAAGTTCCGGTTGAGTTGAGAGCCTTTTGGCCAATCGTAGCTAACGAGAATCACTTAATCTGGTTAATGGGCCACCAACTGGATGAACGAATTAAGGTCACCGAGCAGTGCAGAAGTGTAATCCGGCTGCGCGCTTTCAGAGCGTCAGAGGTTTGACTTGGCCAAATCGCATCAGTATACTACCGGATGCTAAATTACTCGGGGCGTAGCTCAGCTTGGAAGAGCGCTCGGTTTGGGTCCGAGAGGTCGTCGGTTCAAATCCGGCCGCCCCGACTGAGATATGCGGCAGTGGTGTAGTGGTAACACAACAGCCTTCCAAGCTGTTATCATGGGTTCGAACCCCATCTGCCGCTCTAGCGGGCCTGTAGCTCAACGGCAGAGCGGTCGGCTCATAACCGATTGGTTCTAGGTTCGAATCCTAGCAGGCCCATCAAGATAAAGGCATTCTTAGGAGTAGAGCGGCCGCCGTGATGTTAACCATGTTGCATCCTGGTGGCCTTTTCTTTTGGTAAGAAGCAAGCCAGGGCTTCTTGCTGAATAACCCTGTGAAGTTTTTCTTTTTAGCGGGAAAAATATTTTGAAGATGAAATCGGTCATCCCATTAATCTCCATCCTCTGTTCGTAATTTGTATTTAGGAGCCAGCGAGGCCGAACTTACCGGACTAATAACGTTCTCTAAAATTTCATTTCATGTAAATATCTATCTGGCGAAATTAGCCGCGAAACCTCCTGAATCAGGGACTTACAGCATACCGTTTGGGGAAAAATAGTGTATTATCCCTGCCGTTGTTAAATTCGTTGTATGTCAATAATAACAGAGTGGGCTGATAAGTAATCTACATATCGACTGAAATAGATGTTGAAATCTTTTAAGATTCTTTCGTCCTTTTAATTAAGGGTTTAAACTACTACCTCTGGCAGTGGAATAAGTAAAGGTTATACCGTTGCAGCGAGAATTATGTACGTACCTAGAAGGTGCGATGCTTTTAGGAGGTACATAATGACTCGCCAATTTAAGAAGCTAGCGCATTCATTATACGAGTGCAAATATCATATCGTATTTTGTCCGAAGTATCGGTACAAGATATTGGTGGATGAATTAGCAAAGTACGTTACCCAGCAAATATACCGCTTATTTGACCAAAAAGATGGTTGTAGTGATCGAACTGAATGTATAAGAGGATCATGTGCAGGTAGTGGTATCGATTCCGCCCAAATATGAAGTCTCGAAGTTCATGGCATATCTAAAAGGAAAGTTAACATTGCGGCTATTTGATCGGTATAAAAAACTAAGAAAACGGTTCTGGGGATAACACCTTTGGTCGCGAGGATATTGTGTCAGTACGGTGGGATTAGATGAAGATCGCATACGGAAATATGTGAAGTGGCAAAGCAAAAAGGATCAAGATACTGATGCCAGGCAAAGAAATTTGATTGACTAGATGAGTAACAGCGCACCTTCTAGGTGCATAACTTCAAGCCACCCCCTTTGGGGGCGGTTATTGACTGGAAAAATGTTGTGTTAAAGATATTGACTATTCTGGGAACGAGACCAGAAGCCATCAAGTTGGCTCCTGTAATAAAAAAATTACAAAAGCACCCAACTAAAATATCTTGTAAGTTGTGTGTGACAGCACAACACCGCCATCTGTTAGATCAGGTCCTAAAGCTTTTCGACATGAAGGTTGACTATGACCTCGACTTAATGCGACCAGAGCAGTCACTGTCACAAGTAGCCTCCAACGTGCTCTCAGGGCTTGAACCAATTCTTAAGAAGGAGCAGCCGGATTGGGTTCTTGTTCAAGGGGACACGACGTCAATTGCAGCTGCATCAATCGCTTCCTATTATGCCCAATGTAAGATAGGCCACATTGAGGCAGGGCTCAGAACATTTAATAAGTATCAGCCATTTCCTGAGGAAATTAATCGTCGAATTGCCTCGGTCATCGCAGATATGCATTTTGCACCTACTGAAAGAGCAAAAGAGAATCTACTGCGCGAAGGAATCTCGGAAGACAAGGTATATTTAACCGGCAATACGGTAATTGATGCTCTACACATTGTCTTAGATATGCCCTACGATCCTTTCGATGGTCCATTAACCAATTTGCCATGGGACAAGAGATTAATATTAGTAACAACTCATCGTAGGGAGAATTTTGGTAAACCACTTGAAGACATCTGCTCTGCTCTTATAACAATATCGCAAAGGTATCTGAATAATGTACATATAATAATTCCCGTACATCCGAATCCAGCTGTAAAAAATACAATTCATAAAATTCTTGAGGGGATTGAGGGTATAACTTTGACAGAGCCATTGGAATACATACATTTGGTAAATCTGATGAAGAAGAGCACCATCATTCTTACTGATTCAGGTGGTATTCAAGAGGAGGCGCCTGGTATGGGAAAGCCTGTACTCGTTATGCGAGAAACAACAGAACGGCCAGAGGGAGTAGAAACAGGCAATGTAAAATTGGTGGGCACGAATAAGGATCGTATTGTGTGTAATGTTGATGAACTGCTGAACAATTCGAGTACCTACAACGAAATGACTCAGTTGTCTAACCCCTACGGTGATGGGCTAGCTGCGGATCGTATTGTAGAAGCTCTTTTAAAATGCGGAATTCAATAATCGCCCGGCTATCTGAGAAGAGAAGTTAATTAAGGGCTTAAACTGCTGCCTCTGGCAGTGGAATAAGTAAAGGTTATACCGTTGCAGCGAGAATTATGTACGTACCTAGAAGGTGCGATGCTTTTAGGAGGTACATAATGACTCGCCAATTTAAGAAGCTAGCGCATTCATTATACGAGTGCAAATATCATATCGTATTTTGTCCGAAGTATCGGTACAAGATATTGGTGGATGAATTAGCAAAGTACGTTACCCAGCAAATATACCGCTTATTTGACCAAAAAGATGGTTGTAGTGATCGAACTGAATGTATAAGAGGATCATGTGCAGGTAGTGGTATCGATTCCGCCCAAATATGAAGTCTCGAAGTTCATGGCATATCTAAAAGGAAAGTTAACATTGCGGCTATTTGATCGGTATAAAAAACTAAGAAAACGGTTCTGGGGATAACACCTTTGGTCGCGAGGATATTGTGTCAGTACGGTGGGATTAGATGAAGATCGCATACGGAAATATGTGAAGTGGCAAAGCAAAAAGGATCAAGATACTGATGCCAGGCAAAGAAATTTGTTTGACTAGATGAGTAACAGCGCACCTTCTAGGTGCATAACTTCAATCTATTGACTACATAAGGTTGGGCTAAGCGAGCTTTCGCGAATTCAAACAGGAGAGATAATAATGTCAAAAAAAGCCTTGGTCTGTGGAGCTGGTGGTTTTATCGGTGGTCATCTAGTTAAATTGTTGAAACGTGAGGGTTACTGGGTACGGGGCGTTGATCTAAAGGAACATGAATTTTCACCCAGTGCTGCAGATGAATTTTTAATCCTTGACCTTCGCCGGGAAGCCAATTGCGAGGCTGCTCTCACCGTAGAAGGTGGCTTTGATGAGGTCTACCAACTCGCGGCCGATATGGGTGGTATGGGCTTTATCCATTGGGCCGAGACGGAGGTGCTGCATAACAACGCCTTAATCAATATTCACATGACGCACAAAGCTGCAGAACTCAATGTGCCACGGTATTTCTTCAGTTCATCTGTATGCATATACCGCGATATGAAACCGGGTGAACCAGCGATGACGGAAGAAGAGGCAATCCCGGCCAACCCCGACAACGAATACGGTTGGGAAAAACTGTACTCTGAGCGCGTTTCGATGGCCTATGGGCGACGATATGGAATGGCTGTTCGCATCGCTCGTTTTCAGAACTGCTATGGACCTGAGGGTACCTGGAGGGG
>BTQB01000235.1:0-4602 GCA_036985655.1 Anaerolineae bacterium
AGGTCGCAGTAGTTGAAGTTGGCCTCGGGGGTCGCCTGGATGCAACCAACGTAATCAAACCACTTGTGGCAGTGATTACTTCCCTAAGTCTCGATCATACACTGCTCTTAGGTAACTCACTAGCTGAGATAGCCAGAGAAAAAGGCGGTATTATCAAGAAAAGCGTCCCGGTCATTTCCTCTCCCCAAGCTAAGGAAGCCCTTGAGGAACTGCGCATTATTGCAGAACAACGCCAGGCCCCGCTCACCTTAATCGGACGCGAGTGGGATTATGATCTGCGGCAAGAGCCTGCATTACCCGGAAATGGACCATATCGATGGCGGCGGCAGGTGACAGTTACTCGCTCCCCAGAAGCATCTCACATTAGGTGTCCCATGCGGTTCGAACTAGGCCTGGCCGGCCGGCACCAACAGGAGAATGCTGTGGTAGCGGTCGCGGCATTGAATGAAGTCTGGGATTCCTTTCCAGGCTTAAGCGTTGAGTCAGTGCGCAAGGGACTTGCTGAGGTGGATTGGCCGGGTCGTTTTCAAATATTGAGGTCCCAATTAGGGGGTCCAACCATCTTGTTAGACTGCGCTCATAATCTTGATTCGGCCGAGAAGCTGGCCCAGGCGTTGAAAGACGACTTCGAATATGAAACGCTGTGGTTAATAGTAGGTATCACTGCGGATAAGGATGTAGAGGGAATAATCAAGGCGCTATTACCTCTGACTGAGCACGTAGTGTTGACCGCTTCAAGCCATCCGAGGGCGGCAAAACCAGAAGAGCTGGAGGATATCGCCGCTGCTGAAGGCTATAAGGTCTTCGTAAAACAGAGTGTGGCTGAGTCCCTAGAGTTCGCCCGGAAGGCGGCAGGACCGGCTGATTTAATATGTGTGACTGGATCGATTTTTGTCGTAGCCGACTTGCTTAATGAGTGGGAGGGTCTACAATCGGAATTTGAAGAAGGGGATTTAGAGTTCGCACCTCCTATAAAGAGCGCTGGCCCGTAAAGTCCAAGGTCAACCAGTGATGAAAAGGCTGAGAATATGAAAGATAAAGACCCAGTAGATTACGAACAATACCAAGATCTTATGGGAATGGCTATGCCATTCGACGAAGATATGTTCGAGTTGGACGATGCAATTACACTGGATGAGGATGTCATTGAGCGACCCTTTCTACCCCTGCGCGATCTCGTTCTATTTCCAAAATTGGTCGTACCATTGTTTGTCGGCCGAGCTCGATCGTTGGCTGCCATCCAGGCAGCTGTTAGCAACAGTGAGACCCTCATCGTATCTGCTCAGACGGAATCCGAAGTCATTGAACCCGTCGAAAGTGATATTTTTGATTTTGGGACGGAATCTATCGTCGGCCGGACTTTACGGATGCCCGATGGCACATCCAGCGCCCTGGTTCAGGGAAGGCGTCGGGTCGAAATAATTGAATTCCTGCAGTGGGATCCTTACATCCGGGTTCGTGCGCGATTTGTCGAAGAACCTAAAGATTGGCAGTCAACTACCGAAGCATTGATGCGAGCGGTCCTTGCTCTATTTGAAAAGGTAGTTGAGTTTAACAGGAAGCTGCCGGACGAAATCTATGCTTTTTCGATTAACATAGACGAGCCGGGCTGGCTTGCCGACTTCATTACCTCGACCTTAGACATGCACGTGAGCACCAAACAAGATATCTTGGAGACGCTTGAGCCGACGGAAAGGCTGCAAAAAGTTAGTATTATTCTCGCCCGTGAACTCGATGTTCTCGAGATGGAAGACCAGATCCACTCCCAAGTTCAAAAGGAAGTGGATAAGATGCAGCGAGAGCAGTTTTTGCGGGAGCAAATGAGGGTGATCCAGAGTGAGCTTGGGGAAGTTGATGCTTTCACCCAGGAATTGTCTGAGCTGCGGGAGGCCATTGATGAGAAGCAGCTTCCTGATGATGTTAAAAATAAAGTTGACAAGGAGTTAATCAGGCTGAGCAGCATGCCGCCGATGGCTCCAGAGATCAGCGTTATTCGAACATATCTGGATTGGATCCTGGAACTTCCCTGGATGGAGATCTCGGACGACAATCTTGATGTTATCCATGCTGGGAAGGTTCTTAATTCGGAGCATTATGGCCTGGAAAAAATTAAGGACCGCATCCTGGAGTATATTGCAGTTAAGGGGATTGCGGCCGATGCGATGCGAACACCCATTCTCTGCTTTGTTGGGCCTCCTGGAACAGGGAAGACGTCCTTAGGCCAATCCATCGCCAAGGCCCTAAACCGGGAATTTCTAAGAATCAGCCTGGGTGGTGTCAGGGATGAGGCTGAAATCCGAGGACACCGGCGGACGTATGTTGGGGCGTTACCCGGACGCATTATCCAGGCGATGCGTCGAGCAGGGACGATCAACCCGTTATTCATGCTCGATGAGATCGATAAACTGGGACAAGATTTTAGAGGAGATCCGGCCGCGGCCTTGTTGGAGGTACTTGATCCGGAACAAAACCATTCTTTTTCAGATCATTATTTGGACCTGCATTATGACCTGTCTAATGTGCTGTTCATCACCACAGCCAATGTGCTTGATACGATACCTCCTGCACTACAGGATCGTATGGAAGTCATCGAGTTTCCAGGCTATTTAGACGAGGAGAAGCTGGAGATAAGCCGTCACTTTCTAATCCCCAGACAGCTAAAAGAGCACGGGCTAGAGAACGCTGGATTACGATTCGATGAAACTGTTTTACGCATGTTAATCCGCCAGTACACATATGAAGCGGGGGTCAGAAACCTTGAACGAGAGATAGCAAATATATGCCGCAAAGTAGCCCGCAGAGTCGCTGAGAATAAACGATATCCGAAAAGATTGACGCCAAAGCAGGTGGTCAATATGTTAGGCCCACCGCGGCTGACTCAGGAACTAATGCGGGAAGAAGATGAGGTGGGTGTTGCGACCGGGGTCGCCTGGACGGCCGCCGGCGGCGATATCTTGTTTATTGAAGTTACCGTGATGCCCGGTAAAGGTTCATTAACAATGACTGGGCAAATGGGTGATGTTATGCAGGAGAGCGCCCAGGCAGCGTTGAGCTTCACCCGCAGCAACGCCGCTCGCTGGAACATAAAAAACGAAGAATTTGAAAACAATGATGTGCATATCCATATCCCAGAGGGAGCGGTACCTAAAGATGGTCCATCAGCAGGGGCAGCCATGGCCACGGCGCTAATTTCGGCCTACACAGGCATCCCGATCCGAAGGGAGGTGGGGATGACCGGTGAAATTACTCTTCGAGGGAGAATCCTCGCGGTCGGCGGCGTCAGGGAAAAAGCAATGGCAGCTCGACGAGTTGGCATCAAGCAATTAATCTTGCCGTCAAAGAATGAGAATGATTTGCAGGATATCCCGAGGAAGCTGCGTAATGACATCGAATTCATTAAGGTGGATAAAATGCAGCAGGTTTTGGATGCAGCTTTGCTTTATCCCCAGCCGGTGCAGCAGAAAAAGAAGAAGCCAGCCAAATCAACCTCTTTACCTGCGCGAGCAGTTCCACCAGCTTAAGGTTACTCCTCCAGGTTTGGATGCGTGTTAGGAGCTTCCTTCACGGGAGGATCGATGGCAGCAGGTGGATTGGGCCGCCGGAATATAATGTACGCCAGAGAAAATATCGATGACCCAGATTCGGCCGCTGCTTGTTGAGCTGCAATTCAGAGTCAAGACCTACGATATTGATTACGCAGGTATTGTTCACAACGGCGTTTATATTCGCTGGCTGGAAGACCTCAGGCTTAAAATAGTAGATGAGCACCTTCCCCTAAAGGATCAGCTAAACAAAAAACAATCGCCGATCCTGGAGAAGACTGAAATAACATACCGCTTGCCCCTTCGATTATTTGAAGAACCCAAGGGCATCATGTGGGTGAGTAAATTAGGAAGGGCTCGTTGGGAAGTTCAGGCCGAATTTATTCTAAGCGATAAAGTAGTCGCCGACGCAAGTCAAAGGGGCTATTTTATGGATCTGGTACGATACCGGCCTATTCGTATTCCCAAAGGTCTGAGGGATAAATGGGAGTCTGAAACAAAAAGAGATACCTAGCATCCATCTATATTGGTCTGCCCTTAATGGAGATGATCACCAGCCACCAAAATCCACTTATTAAGCGTATCAGACGGCTGCGTCAGAAGAAATATCGACAACGTGAAGGCGCTTTTTTCATTGAAGGCCTTCGAATTGTATTATCAGCCATTGAAGCTCAGGCTGAGATCGACAGGTTGGTCTACAGCCCCGATCTCTTAACCAGCGAGGCCGGATGGGCTGCGATAAGGAGCCAACAAGAAAGGGGTGGTGCGGCAGATCCAGTGAGTGGTGAGCTGTTCAGGAAGATCTCGAACCGGGACAATCCCGTGGGTCTTGGGGCGATCTTAACAACCCACATGAGCTCCATCCAGGATTTACTGGTGAACAATGAATCGATTTTCATCGGGCTGATCCAAATTTCCGACCCGGGCAACCTGGGGACCGTCATAAGAACGGCCGATGCTGCTAATGTCTCAGGAGTAATAGTGGTGGAAGAATCGGTTGATCCATTTCACCCGACGGCAGTTAAGGCCAGCATGGGTTCGCTTTTCACTACCCCGGTAT
>BTQB01000236.1:0-4599 GCA_036985655.1 Anaerolineae bacterium
GACCGTGAGGAAGTAAAGAGAAGGTCGAAGGCCCAGCCCCCCTGGAGGAAGTGGTTGATCCGTTATTCGACCATAATCATCTTCCTTTTAACATTGGCTACCTTATTCGTCGCCGCGACCTATGCAATTCCCGCGGCAACAATAACCCTTAAGCCTAAAGTTCGAACTCTCGAGGTGAGCAAAAAGATAGTGGCTGATCCTCAACTCAGCTCTGATAGTTTTAGCGGTGTTTCGGTCCCTGGTCGTGTTTTAGTTACTGTTCAGGAGTGGGAGGCTGAGGTTGGCACGACCGGCCAAATAGAAGTAGCGGATTCACCGGCTAGAGGGACAGTTTTGTTTATCAATGATCTGACTCAAGCAGTAACTGTGCCAGCGGGAACTCGCGTGAGTACCAGCGCTGCTAACCGGGTCGTTTTTCAGACGACGGAAACGATTGAAGTCCCCGGAGCAATAGGAGCATCAGCTGAAGTAGAGGTCGTCGCTATTGAACCAGGGCCAGAAGGCAATGTCCGATCGAATCTGATAAATCGAATCGAGGGGCCCCTTGCCCTGCAGCTCGCTGTAAGAAATATTGAACCGACAAGCGGAGGTGGATCTCGTACGGAAGCGGCCGTAACCCAGCTGGATATGGATCGATTGCGCGCCCAGGTAGTTCAACAGCTTCAAGTGATGGCCCTTGGTGAGGTACTCGATATGTTGGCGCCAACTGAGTTCTTGGCTAAGGATTCCTTGCGAATTGTGGACATCTATCACGAAACTTACTCCAATTTTCCAGGCGAACAAACAGATTCTGTGGCCCTAGATATTCGAGCTGAACTTCAGGCAACAGCAGTCGATGAGACTCAGGCGGCCGCTCTTGTGTACGATGAATTGGTCGATAGAGTACTGCCTGGTTATGAGCTAGTGCCTGGCACTCTGGAATTTGATGGGGGCGAACTAATAGGCGCTGACAACGAAGGACGTGTAATTTTCGAGATGGTTGGTAGGGGACGGATGGCTGCGAGGCTCGATCTTGAAGATGATCTGGAAAAAATAACGGGTCAGCAACTAGGTCTAGCGACGACATATTTATTTGAGCGCCTTCCCTTACGCGACTATCCAACAGTTGATGTCTGGCCAGTATGGTTTGAACGGCTCCCTTATCTACCAATCCGAATAAGCACAAATATCGATACTACTGGTGAGTAACCTTGCATGTAGCTCTCCCTACGAATCTTATATATTATAGTGGTAACAAGCGAATACTTGGTTGGGATTGAGCCAAATCAAAGAGTTATAAATGTTATGGATTCAGGTTGTTCGGCCTAAGATCTCGAGATGAATGAAGAAAAAAATTCATCTGTGAGCGGGCGAGTAATGGCTTTGGATTTAGGTGATCGGCGCATAGGAGTTGCTCTGAGCGATCCGACGAGAATAATAGCAAAACCTTTACTTGTCATTAAGCGTAAATCCCGATTAGAAGATTTTTCACGGTTAAAGGAAATTGTAAAGTCACACTCTGTGGATCACCTGGTTATCGGTCTTCCTGTTAATTTATCTGGACATGAGGGCCAGCGCGCTGTCTGGACGAGAGATTACGCCGCGGCCTTATCTGCCTTTTTACAAATGAAAGCTGAACTATGGGATGAGAGTTTTTCAACAAAAGATGCAGAAGATTCGTTACGTCTGCGGGGGATCAGCCCAAAAAGCCAACGTTCCCGAATTGATGCTATCGCAGCCGCTCTAATTCTTCAAAGCTATCTCGACAGCCATCAAAAGGCGATTACATGAATCATCCAAAAAAAGCAGCCTGGCGACTATTTCAAAAAGGCGGCAGGTGGTTGGTTAATGAATTAGGTTAAGACCAGGACTACGAATAGAAATGACACAAATACCTAATAGCGGCCATCAACAGACCAGAGTTAACGTTGCTGGCAGGTGGATTATCCGGTTGGCTGCGTTTGCTCTTGTTGTAGGCTTATGTTCTGCTGCCCTATTTATTCTTATTGGCCAGTGGCAGGCGGCCCAGTTTAAATCATTACCACAATATGAAGGGATTAAATCAGATCTAAATCCGTTGCAAAGGCTTTACCTGGGAATAGCACTCGCTTCCCGCACAGAAGAATTAAGTCAACCAATTGGATCAGGAAATGCAGAAGTCTTATTCGATATCTCCTTTGGAGAGACAGCCGAACAAATTGCTGCTAACTTAAATGATGCTGATCTATTGAACGACACAGATTTATTTCTAAATTATTTACGCTACTATGGATTGGATTCCTTCTTAGAGGCTGGAAGCTTTCACATTGATCCCCGGATTACATATCCTGAATTAGCTGAGCGATTAATAAACCCGACCATCGAGGATGTAGAGCTTCGTTTCATAGAAGGGTGGCGTTTAGAAGAGATGGCCAACTACCTTGAAGTTGTTCAGCCAGCTGAGATTGATTCCGATGAATTTCTCAGAATCGTAAAAAATAAGGACTTAGCGGATCTGTCTTCGTACGAATTTCTCTCATCCCTGCCGGAATCAGCCTCCCTGGAAGGTTTTCTCTTTCCTGATACCTACCGGATATCTGTCAAGACCAATGCCGAGGATCTTGTCTATATTATGTTGGACAATTTCGATGAAAAATTGTCTCCAGCGACCAGGCAAGCGATTGGCGCCCAAGGATTGACCATCTTTGAAGCAGTTACCCTGGCATCCATTATTCAACGAGAGTCCGTTATCGCAAGTGAATCACCGGCTATTGCTAGCGTCTTTCTTAATCGAATAAGGGATGGCATTAAGCTCCAGGCAGATCCGACGGTTCAATATGCTTTAGGTTACCAACAAGCAAGTAGTAGTTGGTGGAAATCTCCGTTAAGTTCTGAAGATCTCGAAATTAATTCCCCCTACAATACATACGTCGTTTATGGACTGCCAGCAGGCCCAATTTCTAATCCTGGTTTGACCTACCTGGAAGCCATTGCTGCACCCCTGGTAAGCGATTACTATTTCTTCGTCGCCGACTGTGAGGCAGAGGTACCTGGATCTCATATCTTCAGTAAAACCTATGAAGAGCATCTGTTCTATGTGGAGCGCTGTCGTTAATCGGATGAACAGGGTTAATCCGCAGTCGATAGTCATATTTTTCTTTTTTACTGTCGCTGGCCTGAGCTTTTCTGGCTGCAACAGCGTCTCGCCGGTGGTAAAGATAGGACTGGTTGGACCCTTCGAGGGAAAACATCGGGATATAGGCTATGATGTTATTTATAGTGAAAGAATGGCCGTAAGAGAAGTTAACAGGCGTGGTGGAATCGGCGACTACCGGCTGGCCTTGGTCGCCTTAGATGACTTTGGTGATCCTGACTCTGCTAAGGAGATGGCCGCATCTCTTGCAACGGACGAGGCGGTAATGGTGGTAATAGGTCACTGGCTATCAGAAACTTCCCAATCGGCCGCGCAAGTTTATGAAGAACTAGGGGTGCCGATTATTCTAGCAGGAGAGGTCCCGTTTGGCCCGATTGATCCCACTTCTTTACCACCTGATTTTGTGACAGCTTATTCTGAAATCACGCCCTTTGACGAGGTGGCAGGTCCCTATGCCGCGGCCGGATATGATGCTCTCTATCTGGCTGTTTACGCCTTGGATTTAGTCCAGCAGCAAGACGGAATCATCAGCCGAGAGCGAGTTGGGGAAGTTTTGAACGGGCTGGTATATGATGGCATAACAGGCCCAGTGTATGCTCCTTAATCAATTATGATAGACATACTGTTTATCTAAGAATATTCAACAAGAGAGGTTAATCTGGATGATAGGAAAACGCATTCTTGGCGTATTATTTTTATTGATAGGTTTATCAGGGCTGGCCCTGAGTGTAGGTGGTGTGATCGTTGGTAGACAAGTCATAGAAGAAGTGGGAACGGGTGTGGATCAAGCTCTTATCCTGACAAACGATACGTTGGACACAGTTGGACAAACACTCCTTCTAACCAAAGATGTCATGAGCAAAATCGATACCGGTATTGAGACTGCTGGCTCAACTGCGATAAATCTTTCCAAGACAATAAGTGAAACTCGCCCAATGTTGGGCCAGATTGCCCAGGTGACATCAAAAGACATACCTGATGGAATTGAGTCGGTGCAGACTGCGCTGCCAGATGTAGCTGAAGCAGCGGGAGCGATTGATGACGCGCTTCGGGTGCTAGACTCATTTCAAGTCGAGCGTCAAATTTTCGGCGTCCCTATAAGTTTTGATCTTGGCATCGACTATAATCCGGAGAGTCCTCTTGATGAAACAGTGCTTCAATTGGGTGAAAGTCTTGATGGGCTTCCAACTAATTTAAGAGATTTACAGATTCATCTTGATGTTGCTAATGATAATCTGGCCACAATCGGAGAAAATGTCGAGTTTATTGCGGCCGATTTAGCTCTTATCAGCGAGAGCACCGGTGAGATTGAACCTCTGATCGATGAATATATTCGAATTGTTACTGAGACAGGCGACCGGGTTCGTCAAGCAAGATCTTCTATCGGCGATCAGCTGGAGATGGCTGAGCTGATCTTAACCTTGTTGTTTGTCTGGATCGGCATAAACCAGGCGATTCCTCTATATTTATCCTGGAATATGTTTACC
>BTQB01000237.1:0-4591 GCA_036985655.1 Anaerolineae bacterium
GCGAAAAGGATCCTATTTCTATACACTTGATTTCAATCGCTGGATGGAAATAATTTATTGGTCCCGGCTAGGGTGTCAAGATCGACGTCTAATTGGTTATAAAAAATTGAAAAGGCTGGAGGTCGTCTAACATGGAAGCGAACAACATAAATAAATACCCAAGGGTTGAATTAAATCGAAATGGTCGGACAGGTCGATCTGTTCAATCCTTTAAAAGAGCTCTTGCTGATAACCTTTACTATGTAAGAGGTCAAGATATTTATACAGCCACTGATATTGACATCTATACAGCTTTGTCTTATACAGTCAGAGATCACCTGA
Organism: Anaerolineae bacterium; assembly: GCA_036985655.1. GTDB lineage: Bacteria > Chloroflexota > Anaerolineae > Promineifilales > Promineifilaceae > UBA11865. The sequence goes on from BTQB01000237.1 coordinate 322, forward strand.
TTGATAGGTGGCGGAAGACCGTTGATGTCAGGTACGAGGAAGACCCGCGTTTTGTTGTTTACTTGTCGGCCGAATATCTGCTGGGCCAGCAATTATCGAAAAATCTTCTCTATACGGATTTAACCGATGTAGCAAGACAGGCTCTGGCTGAGTATGGTCATAATCTTGATTATTACTTATCATTAGACCCCGAACCAGGACTGGGAAACGGCGGCCTGGGCAGATTAGCGGCATGTTTTCTAGATTCGTTGGCCACGATGAATATGCCCTGCATTGGCTATGGAATTCGTTACGAGTTCGGCATATTTAAGCAGCTCTTTGTCGATGGCTGGCAGGTGGAAAGCCCAGATAAATGGCTGCATTTTGGATATCCGTGGGAATTCGCTCACCCTGATGATATGGTGGAGGTCCATTTTGGCGGTCATACCGAGGGTCATTATGATAAGGATGGCAGGTACCGGGTCCGGTGGATACCTGGCGAGAAAGTATTAGGAGAGCCTTACAGGCTAATGCTGCCCGGCTATAATGTAAAAACTGTTAATATGCTGCGTTTGTGGCGGGCCAGGGCTAGCAAAGAATTTGATTTCCAGCTATTTGATGTTGGCGACTACGCCCAGGCCGTAGAGCAAAAAACCAATTCCGAAAATATTTCCAAGGTGCTTTATCCCAATGATAATTCTCCACAAGGAAAAGAGCTGCGTCTAAAACAACAATATTTCTTCGTGGCTTGTTCGCTCAGGGATATCATCAAAATTTTCCAGATAAAGACCAGGGATTGGTCTGACCTGGCTCAGAAAATCGTAATTCAACTTAATGACACCCATCCAGTGATCGCTATACCCGAGTTGATGCGTATCCTGGTTGACGAAAATGATCTGGAATGGCAGGATGCGTGGTCAATTTGCCGCCGGATTTTTGCCTCGACCCAACATACGCTGATGCCTGAGGCTCTCGAAGTTTGGCCAGTTGACCTTATCGGCCGCTTACTGCCGAGACATCTGGAGATAATATTTGAGATTAACGAACGATTTCTGGCTGAGGTTCGAGAGAAGTACCCAGATGATCCTGGGCGTGTTTCCCGAATGTCGATCATTGAAGAAGGAAGCGAAAGGCAAGTTCGAATGGCCTTCCTGGCGTGTGTTGGCAGTTTTTCGATAAACGGGGTAGCCGATCTCCAATCCACCTTATTAAAAGAGAGGATTTTTTCTGATTTTTATGAGATGTGGCCGGAGAAATTTAATAATAAGACGAACGGCGTGACGCCTCGACGGTTTATCCGCCTGGCCAATCCCCGATTAGCTGCCTTAATAAGTAGAACCATTGGGGACGACTGGATTAGCGATCTAACCCAAATAAATCAACTGGAAGCCCACATCGATGATGAGGGTTTCAGACGAGAATGGAGGCAGGTTAAACAGGCTAATAAAGAGGATTTGGCCAGAATCATAAGGGAAACTCTGGCCATTGAAGTGAATGCAGCGTCGATTTATGATGTGATGGTGAAGCGACTTCACGAATACAAAAGACAGCTATTGAAAGTATTACACATTATTGCTTTATACAATCGAGCGAAGGTTGATCCCACTTCTCTTGGCCCGCCAAGAACCTTTGTTTTTGGGGCCAAGGCAGCACCCGGTTACCACATGGCCAAGTTAATAATTAAATTAATTAATTCGGTGGCAGAAACGGTTAACAGCGACCCTGATTTAGAAGGGATGATGAAAGTAGCATTCCTGCCCAATTTTAATGTATCAATCGCTGAAAAGATTTACGCGGCCGCCGATATTTCAGAACAGATCTCCCTGGCAGGCAAAGAGGCATCTGGAACAGGAAACATGAAACTCGCACTGAATGGCGCCTTAACTGTGGGCACTATGGATGGCGCAAACATCGAAATTCGGCAGCTTATTGGCAAAGAAAACTTCTTCGCCTTCGGCCTTACGGTCGAGGAGGTTTTTGCTTTAAGAGAGAGCGGCTATAACCCCCAAGAATATTATAATGATAACCTGGAGCTTAAGTCGGTAATTGATATGATTGCTTCAGGATTCTTCTCCAAAAATGATTCAACGCTCTATAAGCCCATAACTGATTCATTGATATACCATGATGAATACATGCTGCTGGCCGATTTCCAATCATACATTGATGCTCAAGAAGTTGCCTCCGCAGCGTTTCTCAATGCTGACGGCTGGACGCGAAAATCGATACTGAATGTGACTCGAGCTGGCTACTTCTCATCAGATAGAAGCATAAAAGAATATTGTCAGGAAATATGGAAAATCAAACCGGTTCAGGTGGAATGAGAGTTTTTTTGGGGTTAGTCTACAAGGCAGAATATCGTTCTTGCCCAGGCTGCTGTAAAGCCATTTTTATTCAAAGTGGTGCGCGGGTCTTATTTTGATGGGGAGTTATATTTATTAACCTATAAGATGATTAGGGACAGGTCATAAACTTTATTATGTCTAGTATTCCATCTGGAAAGAAGCATAGCGCCGGTCACTGCTGTCCGCTGGGGGCAACAATCTCCGATGAGGGTGTCAATTTTTCTCTATTCTCCAAAAACGCTACTGGAGTTGAACTGCTCCTGTTCAATCACGTTGATGATGGGGATCCGGCGGAGATAATCCGGCTGCATCCAAAACGAAATCGCACATTTTATTACTGGCATACCTTTGTACGAGGGATCAGGAAAGGCCAGATTTATGGTTATAGAGTTCGTGGTCCGTTTAAGCCCCAGAAGGGACATAGATTTGATGAGAATAAGATTCTTTTAGACCCCTACGGAAAAGCGCTGGCTGTTCCAAAGTATTACAGCAGGATAGCCGGCTTCCTGCCTGGAGATAACACGGCTACAGCGATGAAAAGCGTGGTCGCTGACACTGGAGGATATGATTGGGAGGGAGACAGACCTTTAAAGCTTCCCTATACCCAAACGGTAATTTATGAAATGCATGTGGGAGGTTTTACGAAACATGAAAGCTCAGATCTTCCCACCAATAAAAGAGGGACATACAGTGGCCTTATAGAGAAGATCCGCTATTTAAAAGACCTTGGTATAACGGCCGTTGAACTGCTACCGGTTTTCCAGTTCGACGAACAAGACGCGCCAGATGGCCTGGTGAATTATTGGGGATACAGCCCTGTTTCCTTCTTCGTTCCTCACAGCGGCTACTGCTCGCATGATGACCCGTTGGAACCGATAAATGAGTTTCGTGATATGGTCAAAGCGCTGCACAAGGCCGGGATCGAGGTCATACTGGATGTGGTCTATAACCATACTGCTGAAGGAGGGGATGATGGGCCAACATTCAGCTTCAAAGGCCTCGATAACAATGTTTACTACATTCTAAAGGAAAATCGGGCAGAATATGCAAACTATTCGGGTACTGGAAACACGGTTAATGCATCCAATACTATCGTGCGACGGTTGATATTGGACAGTCTCCACTATTGGGTCGAGGAAATGCACGTAGACGGTTTTCGATTCGACCTGGCTTCAATCTTATCCCGGGGTGAATATGGCCAGCCATTTGAGAATCCACCAACCTTGTGGGATATCGAATCGGATCCTAAATTAGCAAGTACCAAGCTTATTGCCGAGGCGTGGGACGCCGCAGGACTTTACCAGGTAGGCTCTTTCATCGGCGATCGCTGGACCGAGTGGAACGGGCAATTCCGGGATGATGTTCGCGCCTTTCTAAAAGGTGACAGCGATATGGTACGCAAACTACCCGCAAGGATATTGGCCAGTCCGGACCTCTACGAACATGAAGATCGGGAGCCGGAACAGAGCATAAATTTCGTCACAGCCCATGACGGTTTTACTTTAAATGACCTCGTTTCTTACAATGAAAAGCATAATGAAGCCAATGGAGAAGGGAATCAAGATGGATCCAACCAAAATTTGAGTTGGAACTTTGGTGTTGAAGGGCCTTCAGACGATCCGACTATTGAGGCCCTGCGAATTCGCCAGATAAAGAATTTCTTCACCCTCAACCTAATTTCCTTGGGCACGCCTATGTTGTTGATGGGCGACGAGATCCGGCGAACCCAAAACGGGAATAATAATGCCTACTGCCAGGATAATGAGATAAGTTGGTTTGACTGGAGGAGTTTACAGAAACACAAAGAGATCCATCGTTTTGTCCAGAGATTAATCTACTTTCGATTGCGTATGGATGTGCTCCGAGGTGACTGGGACCTAACACTAAGTGAATTTCTTCAGAAGGCCAGAATTCAGTGGCATGGCACCAGGCTTAACCAACCAGAT
>BTQB01000238.1:0-4590 GCA_036985655.1 Anaerolineae bacterium
GGAACCATCAAACGATGAAAAGTGGTAACGACTTCGCCTTTTTCCCAGCTTGAGGGCGGGTAAATATCAGGCCAAAGCTCATAGATCTGGCTAAAAAATCGCTCTTGAGTGTCCCCTTCTAATAAATTAAGTTGAAGCCGGTAATCATCTAATGGCTTCTCTATAGCTATCCATTCCAACGAAAGATCAATGGGCATTCCAGGAACGAGCAGCGTGCTGAAGGCGTGGTCTTTTAAGGCCACTGTTCCATCAAATACCGGGATGGATTCAGGGAGTTTTCCAATGTCGAAAGGTTTACTCTGAACGAAGAAGGGCCCTATTTGCCCGAGCTTAACTCCCTCTAAGAAGTCCGAGGTTACTTGATATGGTGGTCCCTCACCATCGCGCAAACCGATTTGTAGAAAGACAGGTCCAGGAGGCATACCTTCCGGAATCACTAATTCCACCGTCTGGACGAAGCGGTCTCCTGGCAGCCAACCTGCCTGGGGGAAACCAATTAAGGATTCTTCGCGAGACCATTCGTTTCCTGACAGATCTTGCAGCCGAACTTCTGAAAAAGTTAGCCTGTTGGATTGGTGGTTCAAGTTCTTGGGAATAGTCCAGTGCAGGGTTAAATCGATACTTTGGCCCTTCTGTAAATCTTCAGGTAGGTCAGCTCCAATGAGTGTTGGTCCGTTGAAAAAAGAGATATTTGTTGGGTGTGATGGTTCCCAGGAAATGGAACTTGGATCTATTGTATAGATCAGAAAAGCAGGGTCTCCATCGGTATATGAGTTAACCGAGACTCTGGCAATAGGTTCAATTCTTTCCAGGATTGGTTGGGGCAAGGGTTTTTCGATCGTAACAAAGTAGGTAGCCTGGCGATCATCTGGTCGCCAGGGGAAGGAATTGTCGAATTCAAACCAGGCAACCGGAGTTTGGCTGTAATAGTTAAAGGATTGGGGAGTTGCATCGGCCGCGTAGTCATAAGCCACAAAAAGATTAGATTGATCTTGAAAACCACCTTTATCCAGGTAGCGGCCGATCTCTGCCAGGCCAGAATGATACACCTCGCGCACTTTTTCTTGGGAAGGCCAGACTAAAAAATAGGTACGCCAGGTCTCTATACCGGTTAACAGCAGGCCCAAGCCAAAGAGGAAAGCAAGACTGTATCGGGACAATAAATTCCTCTGGGGCCATTTTCTTCTGACCCACAAATAGAGCGTATCAATACCAACGGCTGTTACGATGTAGATTGGAACGATGGCGCCTGAATTTCGAAGGGAGGATGTATGGGTACCCAGGATAAAGCTAGGGGCCAACATGGCAGCTGTCCAGATCAACAGCAAGCCATAAGCAGCCTGTTTGAATGGCTCATCCTGTCGCCGAAAAGAAAACCAAAGGCAAGCTGCAAGGCCTGTATAAAAGAATACACCGGTAATAGGATCGAAGATCGGCCGGCCGCTCACATTATAGCGCTCAGCCGGATCACCCTGGATGGTAAACAATTCCAGCGTTGATGTAACTGTTTGCCAGATCGCTTCTGGCTCACCGGCCTGTGCCTTTTCTATTGATGTCGTCAGGCCGCTTACCCGCTGGTTAACCAGATCGGGATTGTTCACCATATAGAGGCCATAGGGTAAGAAAACAACCAGCGCTGTGAGAAAGCTGATTATAATATTTCGCCACCTTTGACGATCGAACCCCCTCTGGCTAATCAGCAGCCAGGAAAACCAGCCGACGATTACCATCGAGAAGGTTCGGGCTGGGATATAGGTATAATGTGTGAGTCCAAGAGATGCCCCCGCCCCAATCCAGATCGTGATGGTTCTATTCCCCCTACGCAGAGCAAGACTATACAGGTAAACAGTAAGCGCACTGAAGAAAGTTAAACTAATGGCTCTTAGCCCCCAGCGTGAAAGCATTATGGGCCACAAGGAGACGGTCATCAACAGTGCCCCCATCAACCCCACCCGGCGGTTAAACTCCGATTTTCCAACTAGATAGGCTAATAACACGCTTCCGCTGCCCATGAGGACAGCAGGAAGACGGATGGCCCATATAGTTTGGCCAACTACTCTAAGCGAGCCAGCAATAAAATATAGGAAGAGGGCCTCCCGGCCGTTATTACCCTCGAAATATGCGGGTATATATCCACGATTTATTCTAAGGGCATCGATGGCGTTAAATAATTCATCGCCATCTAAACCTGGGGGCACACTGTCAAGTCTAACCAACCGGGGAATGAGCGATACCACTAGTAATAACAGGAGGATGGTCAAATCGCGGTTTCGATCTATCCTGAAGAATCGAGTTATTTTTTGACCGGAGGTTGAAACCATAAGAACGCGCTCTCATGCCATAGGCGAAGGAATTGGCTAAGAGATGATGCAGGATACCGTATTAGGGAGTTAGGTCAAAAATAAAGGTGCTTTGAGGCGGCAAGCTCTCCAGAGGACGGTAATCAGAAAATCCACCATTTTCATTGATGGTTGGATCAACGATTGGGCCGTCTCCAAAGATCAGTTTTGCTCCAGCCTGGCTTTCAAAGGGGCCCGAATCCAGGTTTAGACCATATTCGTCAATGGTATCCTCACTGGGATTTATTATGACCAGGAGTTTCTCATTATCCGTGTGCCGGACAAATGCTACGATCTTGTTCGGTTTGGTTTTCACAGGGATCCAATCACCAACTCGTAAGGCATCTGACTGATTTCTCAATTGAATCAATGATCGATAATGATTAAAAAGCGAATCAGGATCTGCATTTTGCATGACAACATTGCGTTCTTGGTAATCATCATCTGGCGCTTGCCAGGGCGTGCCATCGGTGAATCCGGCCCCATCTGCATCGGCCGTCGTATATACTCGTCGGGTTTCACGCCCATCATGCCTATTTCTTCCCCGTAATAGATGAAAGGAACACCAGGACCTGTAAGCAGTAAGGAAGCCGCCACCTTGGCCGCCTGGTTATCGCCATCAAGCTCACTCATGACCCTGTTCTGATCGTGGTTGGTGATAAAGGTTGCATATTGATTTTTTGGGAATTTCTCGACGATAGGACTCAACTCTTGGACATAGAGGCTGCCCAAACCCACCGATGAAGTGTTGACAATATCCTTGGCTAAGTCAAATTGAAAAGCGATATCAACCTCATTACCAGTGTATTCCAAGAGTTATGGAAAAATTGGAAATGACTAAGTGTCTCGGAGTCGAGTATTAAATTGGTTCTCAAGCGCCTTGACAATCCTTTCCCTGTTTTTTCGAACTGTTTTATCAGTCAGGGTTTTGTTGGGTGCCTGAAATGTAAGATGGTATGCAAGGCTCTTTTTATCAGATGGTATTGGCTCACCCTCGTAAACATCAAATAGAGCGACTGATTTTAGCAGGAAACCGCCAGCCTTTTTTATAGCTTCGGTAATTTCAGCTGCAGCAATTCTCCTATCGACTATGAGAGCAATATCCTCGTTTATAGCTGGAAAAATTGGCGGCGGAGTGATCTGATGGGCATCGGGAATTGCTGGTATAAGAATTTCCAGATCAAGTTCGGCCGCGAGAACTGGCCGCCCGCCGAGAATATCCTCCTCATCAACAACCAACGGATGAAGTTCGCCCAACCAGCCCAGCTGTAGCTCACCCATCATTAGCTTTATCGTACGACCCTGCCGGAAGGTTGGGTGATTCCCTGCTTTAAACGCAATCTCAGGAACTTTCAAAGCTGAAATCAACTCTTCAAGCACCCCTTTGAGATCAAATAGATCATAACTCGATTCACTGCTGTCATCCTGCCAATATTCAACTTTTCTTTTTCCTGTCATAACCAGCACTAACCGGCGAAGTTCCTCGGGCAGCGGGCCGTCTTCTGATGCCAAGAAGATCTTTCCCAACTCGAAAATCGCGATTTGCTCGTTATACCGGCTGTTGGCGGCAGTTACCTCAAGTACTGAGGCCAGTAAGCTGTGGCGCATGGCGACCCGGTCTCTTGAGATCGGGTTAGCCAGGGTAACATACGGCCGTTCGTCTGGGGCGGTGATGGTTTTCGGCAATAGTCGGGCCTCGCGTTCAGCAGTTGTCAGGCGATAGGTGATGACTTCATGCAGCCCAAGCTGGATCAAGATATCCCTGATTATTTCTTCACGCTCCAGGTTTCGATTGTTTCGCTGCGGTGGCAGCGCGTCGCTTATCTCCTTGGTAGGTATCTTGTCGTAGCCATACATGCGACAAACTTCTTCGACTAGATCGGCCGAACCCTCGATATCTAAACGGTGGTCTGGTGCTGTAACCATCAGGTGACCGTTCAAGAATTCAATGGAGAAGCCAAGCGGCTCGAGTAATCGCCTTATCTCATCCAACCTCAGTTGGATACCACCGATACGACTTACTTCCTCAGATGTTAGCTTGATAGCTGTGAACTTTGGGGGTTTAGGATAGCTGTCAACGATACCCGCTGCGATCTTGCCGCCTGCATAACGCCGCATTAATTCCGCGGCTCTTTTCGCCCCTAATATTGCCTGGCTTGGGTGAACACCGCGGCTAAATCGAAATGCGGCCTCTGAATTAATCCGGAGGGCAGTGGCGGTGCGCCGGATGTTTAGATAGTTCCAGGCGGCC
>BTQB01000239.1:0-4575 GCA_036985655.1 Anaerolineae bacterium
CTGAAGGCGAATTTGGGGCTGACCTGCAGGGTGAAATTGGGCTTAATTCATTGGAAGAAGCAGTCCTGGAAGAAGGGCAATCTCATGCCTGGATTTTTAACCAGGGACCAGCCTTGATAAACATTATCGTCCAGGGCAACGAAGATATGGATGGCGTTTTGGAACTGTATGATCCTGATGGAGAGTTGCTTGGCTTGTCGGACGATACTTTTTCTTCTGGTGAGGAGCGACTTGACCTGGCAGTCGTTGCCAGCGATGGTGACTATACCATTGTCATTCGAGATTTCTTTGACGATGGAGGGGGATATACCTTAGAGGTTCGAGCAGTCACCCCTCAGGAGTTAGATTTTGTTGATCAAGGTGAGCTTCTCTTTGGCTCAGCAGAAGACGGTGTGCTAGGTGAAGACGAAGTCCACGGTTGGTTTTTTACCCTCGACGAGCCCACATCTATCAGCCTTGAACTTGAGGTAAGTTCAGAGCTCGATGCCGTTATAGCCCTATTTGATCCCGATGGTCTATTCATGTCGGTCGCCAACAATGGTGATCAGGGAGAACCTGAGTCGATTGATGATGTATCCCTGGAAAATCCAGGAACATATACTGTTATCGTCGCAGGCATCAAGAGCACGGGTGATTATTCTTTGCTGCTCAAGTAGGTCGGGTACTGACTTTCACCCATTAACTCATAACAATTTCAATAAAACAATCGTTGGAGAGGCGCAATGTTGAACGATATATTAAACCGGCGTAAGCAGGAAAAACAAGTTCGTTCTGAAGGCAGACTGCCCCCCGGTCAATCCCTAACCAATAAATTTCCTGTCCTTCATTATGGGCCAACCCCCAAAACCGATCTCGAAAGTTGGGATTTCAGGATCTTTGGACATGTAAAAGATGAAAAGAAGTGGGATTGGGCCGCTTTTACTGAACTGCCTCAAACGGAAGTTACATTAGATATTCATTGTGTCACCCGCTGGTCTAAATTCGATACTAAGTGGCGAGGAGTAAATCTGAAAACCCTCATTGACATTGGAATTATTGAGCCAGAACCCGAGGCCAAATTTATTATCCAGCATTGTGAAGGAGGTTACACAACCAACCTCCCCACAGAGATTATGCTTCAGGATAATGTAATTCTGGCCACCCACTATGATAATGAACCAATACCTCTTGAACACGGCTGGCCTCTACGGGTGGTGATTGGGTCGTTCCCAGATAGGCGCGAATCATACAATGCCTATTTCTGGAAAGGCGGTAAATGGCTTAGGGCGTTGGAATTTACTGTTGAGGATCAGCCAGGCTTTTGGGAGGTCAATGGTTATCATAACGAAGGTGATCCTTTTAAGGAGCAGCGCTTTAGCCATCGCTGGTAAGATGGTTCTGGCAATTATAAAACCCTCCCAAATGCCTTCAATTGAAAAACCCTCTCTGGAAGTATCCGGTGCTTGGTGAAAAAGAGAGACCAGCATCGAATAGTTGGGACATTATTTTTTGCCCAAAGCCTCTTTTCGACCACCCTCATTTCTGCATTAACCCTCAGCGCTATCGTGGTAGCAGATCTTAGAGGTAATGAACCGGCTGCCGGCATGCTGGCTCTCAGCCTATTTGGTTTGGGCTTATCATTTCTCCTTCTATTCTGGGTTGTATGGGTGCTAATCCCTGGGAAGCAAGCACTAATTCTTCCCGCTGGTCAAGACTGAGCTACCGCCTAAAAGCCTAAAACTACTGTCCCTGGGTGATCGAGTATTGGTATGAGGCTGCATTAAAATCCCATTCACCGACTCTGAATGTATACATTCCCGAGGTTGGCAAGGGATAACTTGTCAATTTCTCTTGGGCGCCAATGGTGGATGATTCATCGTCATCGATAAATTCCAGCTCATCCCCACCTGGACTGTAAAGATAGAGGACCATGTTGCTGGCTGTAACTGATTCCACCTCAAAGGTCACCCTGTCCCCTGCGGAACCCTGAAATGCAAATAGATGGTCCGTTCCAGCTGGCACATCCTCTGTTCCACTAGTTCCTAAATTTAGAACAGCTACATAGACAAGAAATGCCTCCGATTCGCTGTCGCTCAATGCCAGGGCGAACCCCCCGTCACTATTATTCATTGATTTAACACGAATCCCGTAGGTCCCAAAGGAATTGAGGGTTATTTGGTCTATCGTTTCTGTTTCACCGGGGCCGCCCTCATTTTGAGTTACAAGGGTTGCTCCATCGGGTGAGATAAGCTCTATGGCGACATCAAGGCCCAACTCGGGCGCCAAGCTGATAGTAGTGATATCATTCTCTGAGCCAATGAAATCCCATCGCTTTACAGCGCCTGCCTCGACCACACTAGAGATAATGTTTTCATAAAGTAAAATATCTTCACTTGTTTCTGTGGGCGTGGCTGTTCTGGTAGGTGCTTCAGTTCCGTTGGATATTGGGGTGGCTGAAGGACTTAAAGTTGGTGTGCCTGTTGGTGTCGCTGTCCCCGTTGCTCCACTTGTTGGTGATTGATTAGATTCTGGTGTCTCTGTAACTGGCCCTGTTCGCTCTTGGGTTCCTGTCCCGGTAATCGAAATGGCTGGCGTCGATGTTATTGATGGCCCTGGGGTGGCTGCTTCAGTCGGAGAACCCTGTAATTCAGGAGTAACACTGTTGATGGCTATTGGATAGGGCTGGGCGGTTGCTGTTTGAATTACAGGTACGGCCGTATCGGTAGCTAAACTGATCACGGTTACAACAGGAGGTGCAGCGGTGATATCAACGACGGATCCAGGAACTTCAGCTACTTCTCCTGCTTCTTTCTGTACGGCTGTTAATGGATTCGGGGATATGATTTCAGTGACCGCTAGATACCAGATTTGTTGTACAGGAACTCGTCTTCCACAGCCAACAGGGCCTTCCCACTGCTTCCAACGGCCTTCAACTACTAATGGTAAGCCATCTTCGCCTAAATCTCTCAGTTGTTGCTCAAAGCCAGACGCCGGTATCTCTAGGTCACCTGTTGCCAGATGCCAGCCAATTGGTGACGAGTGACTTTCCCCTGCACAAACTTGTATTGGTAGTTGTTTATAATTTCCAGCCAGCTCTATGTACTGGTCTTCTAAAGCTGACGGATTACGAACAAGGGTGATCGGTGAGACCGAGACCGGCTGCAGCGGTTTTCCGGCAATGGTTGCTGCAGGTGAGCTCAAAACAGGTTCCTGCTCCTCGCTTTGACAGGCAGATATTGCGATTATTATGACCAGGCATAGGACGATGAGTCCTCGTGTTGTTGGAGCCATTAGTTATGCAGTGACCAGGATTTGTACCGGCTTACCCTTTATTCACCGGACCCTTCTTCCCAACATTTGATTACCTCTATGTGCCAGCCCTAGCTATTCATCGTCGATCGTTCGCCCACAACTCAGAGCATCTTAAAGATCGAAATGATTATTATTGCGGAGGCGAAACATCTACAAGTTCCACCTCAAAAATTAGTGTTGCGTTGGGGGGGATTACTCCACCTCCAGCCCCTTCTTCACCAAAAGCCTGGTCTGGTGGGATGATTATTTGCCTGGTTCCACCAACTTTCATATTTTTCATCCCATCTTCCCATCCTGGAATCACTTGCCCAGATCCCAACATCATCGCTATTGGTTGGCCTCTAAGAAAAGAGCTGTCAAACATCTCTCCGTCTTCCAACCAACCGGTATAATGAACAGTAATAACCTGGCCATCCTCAGCCACTGCCCCGCTTCCTTCCACGATGTCAAAGTACCGGACACCGGAATCTGTTTCAAGGAATTCACTCTCCTCAACGGCCGTGGGCGCTTCTGGTGGTGGAGGCAATATCTCAACTAATTCTACGTCAAAGACCAATGTATCTCCTGGCTGTATTTGGGATCCAGCGCCTCTATCACCATAAGCCAGTTCGGGTGGAATAATAAGGCGGCCGCTGCTGCCAGCGGGCAAGAAGCCAATCCCCTCATCCCAACCAGCAATTACCTGTCCCTGGCCCAGCGGGAAACTAAATGGTTCACCTCGATCTCGAGAGCTGTCAAAGATTGTCCCATCGGTCAGATAACCTGTGTAATGAACGCTGACTACTTGACCAGACTCAGGTATTTCACCATCCCCTTCTTCCAATATGATATATTGAAGTCCGCTTTCAGTTGTTGTGAAGTCATCAACATCTGCTCCTCCGTATATATCGAAAGAGCCATCCAACCCTGCCTCCTCTTGCTCGCTCTCACCAGCGCCCGCCTCAGTGTCCACCTCAGCGCTTTCTTCACCTGTTTCTGTCTCACTGGCTTCCTCCTCCAATACGGCGTCCGAGGCAGATGAGTCATCCGCTTCCTCGGCGGGCGGTGTGGCTGGCCCGCAGGCTGCAGCAACCCCAATTAACAAGAGGATTGCCATTAGGAAGGCAACTTTTTTTCCAAAATATTTCACGATCAACTCCTTGATATGCGAACTTCGTCTGTTCTTTTTTTTTATAATTTCTGTGACAGCATTTAATGCCGGAAGATGAACTTTACCTCAAGGCGGTCGCCAGCCCAAATTTTTTAATATCCATTTGTTAATGAATACCGCCTCAAAGATTAGCC
>BTQB01000240.1:0-4547 GCA_036985655.1 Anaerolineae bacterium
TTAATCGCGGCCGTAACCGTGTGGGCATTGTTGGTTCCTGAAGCAATGGCTTACGCGACAATGGCTGGTCTGCCGCCGGAGGTGGGCCTCTATGCAGCGCCATTTGCTCTCTTGGGATATGCCCTATTCGGAACCTCGAAGCAATTAGTCGTTGGGCCGAGTTCAACAGTTGCAGCCATGTCGCTGGTGGTCGTAGGCCTGTTTGCAGATCCAGGAAGCGCCGAGTTCATTGCCTTATCGGCCGCACTGGCCATCCTAATCGGCATTTTATTCGTGTTCTCGGGAATCTTTAAGTTGGGATTCCTGGCTGATTTTATGTCCAGGCCTGTCTTGAGCGGTTTGGTAGTAGGTATCGCCATTACTATCGCCATTGGCCAATTTGACAAGATGTTCGGATATCCAGTAGAAGAGGGAGGATTCTTACAAGAGATTTTCTATTTTTTCCGAGACATACGCATGATACATTGGGTAACTCTTTTTCTTAGTCTTGTCTCTTTGGCGATTCTTTTCACCTTGGAAGAGATTAATAAAAAGATTCCTGCTGCTCTAATCGTCGTGGTGCTAGGTATTGGCGTATCAACCCTTCTAAACCTCGAAGAAAAAGGTGTCCATGTCGTGGGCGAAATCCCGGCTGGTCTGCCAAAACTTGGACTTCCTGAAGGGTTGAGGCTATCGGATATTATTAGATTGCTGCCGGGCGCAATTGGCATTTTACTGGTGGCCTTTGCCGAGTCATTAGCAGCGGCAAGATCATATGCCTCCAAATACAATTATGAGGTCGACGCCAACCAGGAGATGATTGGCTTGGGGGTTGCTAACGTCGGATCTGGTATGAGCCAGGGTTTTGTGGTCGATGGCAGTTTATCTCGAACAGCGGCGGCGGATCAAGCAGGACAAAAAACACAACTCGCCTCGATAATTAATGCAGGTCTGGTACTCGTTACAGCAGCCTTTCTAACGCCTTTATTTGAATCGCTTCCAGATGCGGTCCTTGGTGCAATTGTCTTTCACGCCGTCTTTCATTTAATACAATTCAAGGAATTTCGGAGGCTTTATTATTTACGTAAGGCAGATTTTTGGACAGCATCAATAGCGCTTCTAGGTGTGCTTTTCATGGGCATTCTGGCCGGATTGGGCTTAGCTGTTCTTCTTTCTTTCTTAGCGCTATTAGCCCGTGCCAGCCGGCCATCTACGGCAATATTAGGTCGTTTACAAGGAGAAGCTGGAGGTGTATACGGAAATATCAGACATTTTCCAACGGCCGAAACCATTCCTGGCCTAGTTATATACCGATTTGATCAACAGCTCTTTTTCGCCAATGCACCGAGGTTTAGAGACAGCTTGAGAGTCGCGATCAGGCAAGCTGAACAACCAGTCAAGGCTGTTCTGGTCGATTCTGAGGCAATCTCGGACATCGATTCGACGGCTACAGATATGTTGAGTGAGTTAGTTCACGAACTGGTCCAGAACGATATTGTGATTTGCTTTGCTCGAGTACGAGCAGAAATATTCACCCTGATGGAAAGGGCGGGACTGGTTGAAAATATTGGCAACGAAAATTTTTTCCACTCGATACGCGCTGGCGTAGACAGTTATTTGGATAGCTATGCCATTGCTGAAGGACCTGGCAGCGTAGGGGAAGAAGAGTAACCTAAGTTTTTTGTTGGTAGGAGGGACGAGCGCTATCTCAATATGTGTATGGTTGGCAGATATGGTCGCCCAACCACTTCGGAACTAACGGTGGGGATTATGGAAGTTCGTGGGAACAGGTTCCTTTGAACTTAAGAGGAATTCACAGGGAAATGGTTGTCATATTCTGATCTGATGTTTGGGAATTCAGCTCTTCGAGAATCGCGGAGACATGTTTTCGGGAATAGAATTTCCTCCTTTCGAGGGAACTACAATGCCTTTAAAATTGAAACATGAGCCCGCCTGGATACGATTACCCTTTGGGCGAACCCGTCAATGCCCAAGGATTCCCTGATGTAAGTTTCGCTTTTGGTTTCTATGTAAGTTGTGTCCCACTGTCTAGACAACCAATCATTAAAAGAGTCCAGGCTATCAATATATATTTTATATTCCATTAATTGAGATTCTACTCTTTCGAAAAGTTCGTCCTTATTAACCTGTTCAACTGCCTCGGCCGCCTGCTGTACCCTCTCAAAACCCGAATTATCCTGGAGGCGTCCGACGTCAAAGATCTTGTCTCGAAACTGCAGGGCCAGCGTAGGAGAAACAGGCTCATCATGGACTTCAATGAGCAGCCCGCCTTTGATCAAAAGGCGACGAGTTTTTTTCAGGGCATGAACCATACCCCCGGGTTCAACTCATCAAAGTGACCAGAGATAGAGAGCGATATCAAAGGGAGAAGTGGTATTTGGTTTAAAATCCTCAATGGAAGTGTCAAAGAACTCAACACGACCGAGGAGAGTCGCTGTTGTATTTTGACGAGCTAACTTTATATCCTCCAGATCGGGATCGATGCCAACTGTTTTTTCCGTCCTGGCTGCAATAGAAAGGGCAAGCTGGCCATCTCCACAGCCAATATCGATCACTCTTTTCCCGTTACAATCAACTGATTTCTCAAGAAGCCTTTGTATCTTTTCATCGGACTCGTATAGAATGGCCATAATAAATCAGCAAACCTCTTCTCTAGTAATTTTCGTCTTGTGATCATCTGTCGATTCCGGGATGAGGTCAAATAGATGGCTGCTATTCTCGGGGAGGGGAATTTGTGAGATTTAATTTCTCTCTATAAAGAAGTCTTCAGATGGCTTACAGCAGGTATTAATTTAGATTACCCAAGTGCGATTAAATTATTAGGTATGAAAAAAAGTATTAGAGAGGCTTATATAGACCGATATGGTCAAGAACCAGCATGGATAGCCCGAGCTCCAGGAAGGGTTAATCTCATTGGGGAACACACGGATTATAATGATGGGTTTGTCCTGCCCATGGCAATAGATCTGGCCATCTGGATGGCCCTGGGCCCTATAGATTCGAGCACAATCCGACTATATTCGATTAATTTCAAGCAGGAAGCTAAAACGGATCTCAATGATTTAAAACATAACGATCAGGGTTGGCTCGAGTATGTTAAGGGAATGGCCTGGGCCTTGCAGCAGTCGGGATATTCTCTTGCTGGCTGGCAGGGTATTGTTTGGGGTGAAATTCCCATCGGGGCAGGCTTGTCCTCTTCAGCAGCAATGGAGCTGGTATCGGCCCGGTCGTTCGCGGCCGTTTCTGGATTCGATTGGGATCCCGTCCAGATGGCCACCCTGGCGCAACGAGCTGAGAATGAATGGGTTGGGGTAAATTGTGGCATTATGGACCAATTAATCTCAGCGATGGGAAAATCGGGGCATGCCTTATTTATCGACTGCCGGTCGTTGGATACCAGGCCGGTGAAGCTGCCCCCTGAAACAACGGTGATTGTTATGGATACAAATACGCGGAGAGGGTTAGTGGATTCGGCCTATAATGAACGTAGGAGTCAATGTGAAGAAGCCGCTAAACTGCTTGGCGTTTCCAAATTAAGAGATATCGATCTGGATACGTTGGAAGAAAACACAAATAGACTCGATCCGACTGTCTATAAAAGAGCTCGCCACGTCATATCCGAAAACAGCCGCGTTCTCGATGCGGTCGAAGCTATGGATCGTGGAGATGCATTAAAGGTTGGGCAATTGATGAATGCCAGCCATGAAAGCTTGAGAGATGATTATGAAGTTTCGAGCCCCGAATTGGATGTCATCGTTTCGGCCGCCCAGGAGCAACCAGGCTGTTTTGGAGCACGAATGATGGGAGCCGGGTTTGGGGGGTGTGCGGTGGCGGTTGTTACCACAGGAAGCGCTCCTGGTTTCGTAGATCTCGTGAGCCAGCTCTACAAGGAGCAAACGGGCTTGAACCCAAGCCTAACTATTTGCCAAGCTGCCAAGGGGGCGGAGTTAATGAATGTGCCTTAAGGCAGAACGGCCGAAAACGCGCCTCGTTGATTGCCCCCTGAAAGCGAACAGTGATGGATGCGGCTGAAGTAGTTATTTAAAGCGACTTTGATACGGCCGCTAAGTTGAATGACATATCGAAGTTGAATATCCTGTTTCGGTAATGGTTACTGGTCTGGATTAGCGCAGAAAGAGGTCTATGATATACAAAATGGTCGGCCGGCTAAGGCCTGGAAGATATGGAAAAAGGGTTTAGCCGTGGCCGATCACCTGGAGAATGATAATGATTGATGAAACTCAAGATTTTGTGTTAGATCAGAACTTTTGGAACGATGCCTATAAAAGTGACGCAGACCAAGTCATAGTAAGGGATTTTTTCCTTGAGGAAGAAACGGAGAACCTTTCAGTGGGAACTGCCCTCGACGTTGGCTGCGGTACAGGGCTCAACGCGATAATGTTAGCCAATAAAGGTTGGGCAGTCGTTGGCGTAGATTGGGCGCCTCATGCTATTACATTGGCAAATGGTGCAGCTATGGCAAAAGGATTGGATGCTCATTTCTATGTTGCTGATTTTACCAACTGGGACCCTCCCCATCTCTTTGA
>BTQB01000241.1:0-4532 GCA_036985655.1 Anaerolineae bacterium
GCTCTATTACAGTCGGGATGAACCCGACTGTAATAGAGCTGACCGGTACCCGTTCCCACATATACACCTGCCGGATCGCAGGCGTCAGTTGCCAGACTTTCGCGAAATGCGTTTAAGAAAGCATTTTCTTGGGGCAGACCATCGGAAGGGGCTTCCCAATTTTCCCCGCCATCTTTAGATCGAAAGACCCGAAATTTACCACCGGGTGTATACCGGAATTCATCGCTCTTTTGGGGAACCACATAAACAATATTCCCGTCCCTGGGATGTAAGGCTATGGGAAATCCGAATGTGGCTGGAAGCCTGCCTGTTCCTATATCTTCCCACTCATCTCCGCCATTAGTCGAGCGGAACACACCGCAATGATTTTGTTGGTACAGCACATTATGGTCATCCGGACTTAAAACAAGATGGTGACAGCATTGTCCAACGTCAGGATAGCTTTCAGGAAGAAAATCAGCTGGAACGCCCTGATTTATTGGCTCCCAAGAGATTCCTCCATCATTTGTTCGGAAAGCGCCCGCGGCTGAGACAGCTACAAACATCCTCTGGGAATTGCCTGGATCTTGAATAATCGTGTGCACCATCAGACCACCTGCACCAGGCTGCCATTGGTCTCTTGTTGGATGATTGTTTATGCCATCGACGCCAGTCCAGCTCTTTCCATCATCCTCTGATATGAAGAGGGCGCCAGGGTCTGCGCCTACCCAGACGACACCTGGCTGGCTGGGATGGCCTGGTTGAATATGCCAAATACGTTGAACTTTTCTCTCATCTTCTTCTGGGAATGCAGGTCCCTCAACGATTTCCCAGCTCTCACCCATATCCCCTGAACGATGCAGATTGGAGCCGTAGACCATGTGATCCAGGGCGGCAAACAAGAACCCGGAACGGTGATCATATTTCATATGTAGGATCGACCAGCCAGGAAAGTGGGGACCATGAACCTGCCACTTTTGCCTTCCCGGATCGCTTAGGAAAATAAAGGCGCCTTTTCTCGTCCCGACAAATACGAATAGCCGTGATCCCTCACTCATAATAAATTCTCCTGTTGTGGTTTTAATGATTGGTAAATGTGCAGGGCCAATCTTTTCAAGGGTTGTCGATTAATATCCAGCCGCTAAACATAGCCGACCAGGTTAATCAATAGCGATTAATGTATTCTATGGGATCGGGGCCAAAAACCGAAGTGAGATCAAATCGAGGAAGAGTCATCGATGATTTCTTCTTTTTCGCTGTCAGCCTTTTGCTTTTCTTCAGCGTGGTAAATTAGCGCTTCAGCACCAGCTAATGAGGCTTCGCACCAGGGACAATCGTTTAATTCATGATCAAGAATGCGATCGCAAGCTGGGCACCGGACTTTAAATATGACCTGAGACCGCCTGTGACTGGAAGGGCTTTGGGATGCAGTTATGTATATTTTAAGATTTCCGAAGGTCAACGAATCTCCCGGTTGAAGGGCAACAACCTGATCTTGGGCTATGGTCCAGCGTTGATTAAATAATATCGGATTTTTTTTGCTCAGATTTCGCACCAGGAAGTTGCCATCCTCGAAATAGATAAATGCCTGGTTACGGGGTATAAGAGGATCAGCCAGCACAATATCACTTCCAGGTTTACGACCAATCGTTACCCGGCTGCGTTCATTGATGGCTTTTGCATGCAGCCTGTTTGACTCTCGCCACTCCAACCAGATGGCAGCAGCCATTTAGCCTCCGAAAAAAATAGATAACTATGATCCGTGCTGCAGGCTATTAGGCTACAGGGTAGATTGATTTTGCGTGATCTAATCTAAATACTAGACAAAGCAGCCTGCGGTTTCTAGAGCATTCTATCTAACGCTCTGCAGTAGAAAGAGCAAAGATTATACTTACTAGCTTATATGATAGCTCACTAATATTACTATCCAAAAAAAACCTGGTCAGTTCGGGAGAAATCTGACCAGGTTCGGAACAGGAGGTTGCCCTTTCAAAGGCGAGGGGTTGGGCGCTTTGAAGGAGAAAAAGATATTCTTGGCGACTCACATAACAAGGTTCACTTTCATTTTGACCTCACCCAGCTCGAAATTATCACCGGGTTCAATGGCTGCTCTTAAACCATGGGGAACCTGCCACATGTCATTAAAAATAATAGGATTGGTCTGGCTGAGATTATGAAGCATGAAATCCCGTTTGTTGAAGAAGATCGCTGCATGTCTGCGGGAAACATGTGGATCACTGAGCACAATATCGCAACGAGGGTGGCGGCCGATGAGCAGTGGTCTGTCGTCAGTTACTACCTTGCTCTGAGATTGACCGTTTGAGTTCCATTCTATTCGTAAACTGGCCATTTTGTTCTCTCCTTATCTTGCTCTCTGTTTATGCGCCGCCAACTAATATTGCTTTATTGATTAATGATTATCTTTTATTAATGATGGCAGCCATGATTATATTTCTCATTTCAGCCTTACAGAGGGGTCAAGGACGGGTATTGATATAGGACATTCGTCCCTTCGAGCGTGAATAAGAAGAAAAGAACAAGGGCAATTGAGCCTGATCGGGTTTCGCAATATGCTGACCTAAATATTCGGGGAGTTATCAATACCAATAAGCTGGATCTGAAAACTGATGGAATGGACCTGGTTAGATCAACTTCTCTTCGGAGGGTTGGTCAATGAGGTGTGATCAATGATGGTGGGGAAGAATGGTCCTGGCGAGAAGGGTTCTAGCAAGTTGCTAAGATTGAAAATAAGGACCGGTCAGCACAAAATTAAGGTCGAATCAGCCGCCGCTTTCGACGATCCTGAGGCTGAAATTTCCGCTGTCAGAATCAGATGAGCCGAAGACTTCGATGATAACCGAAAGATCGAAAGGCACTTCAAAGTTTATGAGCGAGGCTGCTAGCAATTCCTCAGTTGATCCTAGAAAAGTTCCATCAAGATCGTACAAGGCAAAGACTGGATCAAAATCGTCGCTTTCCAGGAAAATACTCAAAACCTCTCCAAGTTTCATATCTAATGTGTAGCGAATTTTCGCACCTGGTTCCAGGAAGCCCTCGATTGAATCTCCCATCGCGATATTTTCGCCATCGATAACATCACCGAAAAATATGCGGTCCAATTCACCGACGGCAGCGGCCAAAACAGCGTCATCCTCACTAAATAAATTGGCTTCATTCACCGGAAGAAGGATATCGGGAACAACCCCGACACCCTCGATGTGGATGGTTCCATCGTTACCCACAGCTCGCCCTTGGGTAAAGGTGAAGAATTCATTTTCCGGCATTTTTACCTGTGTTATACTGCCCCCCAATCCTGCAGTCGGGTAAAGACCGACAATCGTGGCTCGATCCTCCAAGGTCAAATCATAGGCAAAGAATTCACAGGCGCTGGCACAATTCGGGCCGACAATAACGACCAGCTCCCCTTCATACCTTAGATCTTCTGATGGTAAATAGAAACGTTGCTCGAGCTCAGGATCAAAGTAAAAGGCACCGCGGTCTTCGTCCCAATAGCCTGTATTGCCGAGGGTGAGGGATTCTTGGAAAAAGTAGGCAGCCATCTGATCGGCTAGAAAGCCGCGGCCGCCACTATTCTGGCGCAAGTCGATTATCAAGCCCGGCGTATCATCCTCATTCAGTTCGCGCATTAGGCGCTCCCAAAGCTGGATAGTTAGCAGATCGTTGTCTGAAAAACTATAGAGCTTAACATATCCATAATCTGAGTCATCGAGAAGTTCATATTCTAAAGGCAGCTCAAATCCGGAAATTTGTTCTTCAAAGGGATTGGAGAATAAGGTTTCTAATTCCAACACCGTTGTTAGAGTTACACTTTCCTGTTCCCCACCTGGATTTTGAAAAGTTAGTTCGACTTCCTGGCCGATGGGGAAGCGTGTTGCGAAACGAAGCTTTTCGATTCTTTCTACGTGAGGGGTGCTAAAGGGGGCTGTATAGGCCACAGTATTTTCAACAACCTCCCCAATAGGAATATTGTCAATAGTGAGAATCTCGGCGCCCCTGAGGATACCGGCTTCACTTGCCGGGCTGCCGGGTAAGACTAGGCTGACAACAATCCGGCCGTCGTCTAGCTCAGTCAAGGTAATCCCTAAACTACCAATCGCATTCTGTTGAAGATCCTCAGCAACCCGGGGGCCACTTACATGACCGTCTGGAATGGCCCAACTAAAATCACGAAGTGCACGTCGATAAGCCGTGCTACTTCTCGAAGCATCAGCTTGCACAAAAAGTGGGCGGAATTCTTCGTGCAAGGAATCCCAATCAATATTTTTATATTCCGTAAATGCGTATTCATCACGCATCTGATTAACTAGCTCGTCAAATGCCTCCGTGTAGCTGAGATCTGAATAATCGACCAGCGCTGAACTATCGGGTTCGATTAGATCTACATCTTGATGCCGGGATCTATCAAAAACGAACGGGTCGCGATCGAGATCGACCATACTGTAACCCTGAGGGATTTGAACGATCGGATCGTCCTCTGTTAACAACAGGCCATCTTCGCCAAAACCACATGGAAACCCTTGCTGATCATCTGG
>BTQB01000242.1:0-4501 GCA_036985655.1 Anaerolineae bacterium
ATTCGGAGCCGCCAATGCGGCTCGATGTGCGGGTGAACAAGGCGCAGCTGCGTTTTGGGAGATGCATGACTCATTGTTCGATAATGTAGAGGATTGGTCACAGCCGGAACCTCTTTCTGTCTTTAGTTCCTATGCGGCCGATATTGGCCTTGATATTCCTGATTTCGAAAATTGTTTCAACGCTGATCGATACCGTGGTCAAATAAATGAGGATCTTGCTGTTGGGCGGGCCAGCGGCATCACCGGCACTCCGTCATTTCTTATAAATAACCAGCTGTTTGTTGGCGCGCAACCAGCCAAGGAATTTCTAGAAGCTGTTGAGGCTGTTCAAAATGGTGATCAGTTAGCTGGCGAGGTGGCCGCAAATCCCAAACCCCAACCCGCTGTCGCTCCAACACCGGCGATCATTTCCAACAACTTTGCTGGAGAGCTTGGCGATCCGTCAGCGCCAGTTACCATCGTCGAGTTCACAGATTATCAATGCCCGTATTGCTCCCGTCACTCGTTAGAAACTTTGCCTCAAATTGTGGAGCAATTGATCGATTCAGGCCAGGTATACTACCAGATAAAAGATCTTCCTCTTGAGCAGCTTCATCCTAATGCACGCTTAGCGGCGGCAGCGGCACGGTGCGCTGGTGATGAGGACGCATATTGGTCGATGCACGATCTGATTTTTGATAGACAAAGCGAATGGGCCCCATTAGGCAATCCGGAATTGACTGAGGCATTTAACTCTTATGCCAGGGAAATTAGCCTAAACGAAACCTCCTTCTCTGATTGCTTATCTTCAGGTAAACATGATGCATCTATTGATGACAACATGGCTGAAGCTAGAGACTTAGGAATAAGCGGTACGCCTTTCTTTTTTGTAGACGGCTACCCGCTCAATGGTGCTCGTCCCTTCGAACATTTCGAATATGCAGTCGCCCTGGCAGAAGAGGGGCGGTTGTCTGAGGCATTCGCACCTCAGGAACCTGAACCGGCGGGTCCACAAGATGTTCCAATTGGTGATGCCTTTGCTATCGGTGATGTAGACGCGCCAATTATCATAGTTGAATATACAGATTATCAATGTCCTTTTTGCAGCCGGCATTACAATCAGACATTTCCACTAATAATTGAGAATTTTGTGGAAACCGGAATTGTCCGCTACGTTTTTAAAGATTTCCCGATAGACAACATCCATCCTCAGGCAGAGAAGGCGGCCGAAGCTGCCCGCTGCGCTGGTGATCAAGGGCAATATCTTGGCATGCATAACATCCTATTCGAGAGGCAGGGTAGTTGGGCGAGTGGAGACCCAAGTGAAAAATTCGTAAGCTATGCCGTGGAATTGGGACTCGATGATACACTTTTTGAAGAATGTCTGGCAAGTGGCCAGCATGAGGAAGCTGTCAAAGCGGACTTAAACGAAGGAATTCAATTGGGAGTAACAGGGACGCCAGCTTTCTTTATTAATGGCTATCCGGTCTCCGGCGCCCAACCCTATTCCTTGTTTGAAGAGGCTATCAGCACGCTGCTGGACAGTTAAGATTAATAATCGCCAGCCTCTTTCACAGGCTCAGCGCTTTAAATCTAAACCAGGCCGAAGGCCAGCCTGGTCCATCCTCAAAATTGGTTTCGCCCACACTGTGCCATTCCAGTTCAAAGCCGGTCGAAAAAGTTGACAATAAATACTCTTGGTTGATTCCCGATGGGCCGGTCTCCGATTCCTCCTGATCATCAGTCCTCATACGGGCGAAAATAAGAAAATAACCGCCTGGTCGAAGGAGACCACGTAAGAGATCACGATATTGAACCAAGGCCTCGCTGCTGAGATTATGACCGCAGCCGACATCTATGGCCAAATCATAAGTTCCGGATAAAAAACCTAGGTCAATTATGGAAGCAATATGAAATCTAGCGCTAACACCCACCTCTCGCGAACGCTTAGCCGCGACTGCGATTGCATCCGGAATAAAGTCAATGCCGTCAACTTGCCAGCCTAATTGGGCCAAATAAATTGTTGCACGTCCATAACCACAGCCCAGGTCCAGCGCCCTACCCGGCTCAAGGGAAGACGCCAACTCGATTACCTCCGGTGGGGGCAATTCTTTATCCCAGGGAACATCTCCTGATTTATATAGCTTATCTAGTTTTTCAAATGATTCATCATGCGGTTCTTCCATTTCTTTTATATTTTTCCTCATTTATATTCAAAATTACAGGTGTACCAGGGAATAAAGCAAGCAGGTTTACTAGACAGGGTCTACTCTTCGCCGGTTTGTAAAACCGCGCCTAATAATACTGAACCAGATTAGATCGGCAAAGTAATACCCCGTTTTGCTAACTTAGACGATAGGGGCCTGGCTCGTGATGGTGGGTCAACTCATGCGCAGTTTCCGGCTGTTTCAGCCATGGATCCACATGAACAGTTACCTCCGACAAAGTCGGCAATTCGTGAAACAGCTCATGCCGTACCTTTTCAGCAATTTGGTGACTTGCCAGCGTTGTTAAATTAGGTTCAACTGCAATATACACATCGGCCTGGAGTCGATGCCCCATCCAGCGCATCCGCAGATGGTACAAATCTTCAACGCCTGGCTGCCTGATGATAGTCGATTCGGCCTGGTCCATATATTCCGGCTCGATGGCATCCATCAACCGGTACCACATCATCACAATGGCATCCTTGGTGATGAAAAGGATGGCAATGCCAATTAGCAGCCCGATGATGGGATCCACTATGGGGAAACCCAGCTGGGTACCTCCAACGGCCAACAATACCGACAGTGAAGTCAGACCATCGGTGCGTGCGTGAAGACCGTCAGCCACTAATGCGGCCGAGCCAATTTTGCGGCCGGTGCGTATTTGCAAGACTGCCACCGCTTCATTGCCCAAAAAGCCGATGACAGCAGCGATGGCGACCAAGCCCAGGTTACTCATAGGTTCCGGATCAATAAGTTTCCGGATAGATTCATAAAAAACCACGCCAGCACTAGCCGCAATAGACAGAATGATGAAAATCCCAGCCACATCTTCAGCCTTACCAAAGCCGTAAGTGTAGCGCCGGGTGGCCATCCGGCGCGCCAGGTAAAAGGCGATCAGCAGGGGTATTGAATTTAGTCCGTCTCCGATATTATGAATCGTGTCACCCAGTAAGGCCACACTACCACTCCATGCTACGATGATAATCTGCAGCAGCGAGGTGATGGTTAATGCGCCCAGCGCCAACCAGATAGTGCGGATCCCTTCCTGGTTATCTAAAAAAGAGTTGTCGGATGCCAGGTCACTGTGCTGATGGCTGTGACCGAATATCTGGGCGATGATCCTGACCCAGCCCCGAAGGCCGCGACCATCATGATGGTGATGCCTGTCGTCATGTTTATGGGCGTGATGGCGAGGATGTTCAGAGTTATGTTGATCGTTAAGATCGTTGTCTTCTTGGGATGGCATGGATTGTTCTCTTAATCGATGGCTTGATTTGTCAGATAATCCGGGTAGGGGTGATCTGGTAGATTCTGCCGGACATGGTTCAGATGATAGAGCGCCTCGCCAAACAGGGCCGCTACATGACTATCATCAATAGAATAAAAAATATGGTTGCCTTCGCGCCTGGTGCGCACCAACCGTATAGCCCGCAGCTTGGCCAGATGATGAGAAACAGCCGAGGCGGAAACAGCAACATGTTCGCTCAATTCATTGACGCTGTACTCTTGATTGGTTAACAGGAAGACCAGTTGGGCACGGGTCGGATCGCTCAGGGCTTTAAAGGTAGCTACTATTTCATTAAGAATTTCAGCCGGCAGACCTCGCTTTAAACTGGTGATTTCGTGTTGTTCTGGCATCCGTGCTAATTCTCAACACAAGTATCTGAGTATGTGATCAGATAGTACACAAATACCCAATTATAAGCAAGGGCTATTTTATCGCGATGTTGGTAGCACTTGCTGTATCGTTCAGGATCTCTTACTAGAGTTCTAGATAAGCACTAAACGATTCTTGATACCCTCGCGGCGTATATTCCCCTGTGGCTCGATCCAAGATGTAATCACCCTGGATATCCCCGTTGGCTATCCGCTTTAGTGCTTCAACAAACCGGTCCACATCCTCTTCATTGTTGTAGCAGCCAAAACTAGCGCGCACCATACCCGGCATGTTTGATTTATCGCCTTCGAGAATCTGCTGCTGCCACAATTTTTTTTCTTCGTCGGGAAGTCGAAGCAAGTGGACCACATAAGGATGGGCGCAAAAGCAGCCACTTCTTACACCGATCCCACCTTCAAAACCTAAAATTGCTGCCACAAGAAAATGGGAGAATCCATCGAGATTAAATGGAATTACCCCCACCCTTTCATAAGATTTATTTGGATCCGTCTCACCAAACAACCTGATCTCCGATAACTGCCTAAGTTTTTCCAGGGTGTAGTTAACGAGGAGAGCTTCATGGGCTGCGATATTTTCCATACCGATGCTCATTAATGTTTTTGCAGCTTCTGCCATAGCGACGGCGCCGACAACATTG
>BTQB01000243.1:0-4499 GCA_036985655.1 Anaerolineae bacterium
GATCTGGGGTGGAAGCCTAAAATCTACCTTGTCCGAAGGATCGATCAATAATTCCGGTATTCGGTCAAGCAGCTGCCTGATTTCGTCATCTGTCAAAGGTTCACCCTGGAGGACATTAAGCGCCTCGGCCGTTTCGGGCTGGGACTGTCCTTTACTTAGTCGAATGTATAAACGGCCGTCTCCTTCGCTGATATTATCGAACCCGCCTATTTGGACTGCTTCAGTCGAACCGCTGCCAACACCGCCGCCGCCGGAGCCGCTACCACCTGACGAGTCAACGATAAGGGGTATTGTCTGGACATAGTCTTCATCTTGGTCACGAGTCAGTAAAAAAAGAGCCGCGGCTATGACAGCAAGAGTGCATCCAATGGCAAACAACCCCGCCGCCGCTAATATGAAAGGTCGTTTCCGAAGCTCTTCAAATTTCTCTTTCATCAATTAAGCCCTCCAAAGGTTGAAATAGCAATATCGGCAGAATTTTTTTGCCTATCTGGACAGACGTTAGGAGGCGCCTGTTGGTTCCAACTGTCTTATTTAATTGAATAGCATTTGCCTATAATCATTACAGCTTTTCAGCAGCATTTACCGATCTTTGTTGAACTCTCTATAATGTTAGCATAAACATGACATAAAGTTAGCCTACTCTGGTCATATTTTGGCGGGGGAGGAATCCTAAACCATCCTTAGCAGAAATCAATCTGTTGACCGCGTGCTATGTGATCGTATCTATCACGATCAACCGGTCACCCTGTTGCGGATAATCCCAGGAGCATGAATATTTGGAGCGTTTTGACGGATGAATATCCATTTAATACGGGCGCCGGATACATCTCCGTCACCAGCAAACCTTAATAACACAGCAGGCATACATTGCGCTTCAGGTTAGCTAAGGGGATCGGCCGCTGATCGATCAACTTGCGCTTCGTTCTTCGTTGAAAAATGGGCGTCCCTCCAATATACTCTGGTCTTCGTGATTATTCTAAAATAATCGTCAACGAGTTTCTGCCAGTTTAACCAGATTACAAGAATATAGGCTGTCAGGCGACTACCAATGTGTTAGTCATAGCTCACGTCGACAGCCGAAAGATAAAGCCGACCTCATGATCAGAAATATAAAAGCCCTCACCCTTTCCGCCTATCTATCGATGTTGTTTTTAGGTGTGTCCAACGCCATCATCGGCGCCTCGGCCCGAAACATCAATCTATCGGTCTTCGAGATAGGATTATTATTAACATTTCAGAACCTGGGCTTCATGGTCGGGGCGATGGTTTCTGGGGCGCTTGCAGATACCCATCAAAAGACACGAATATTAATGGTTGGCAGCCTGATCCTGGCTTTCTCCTTCTTTACATTTTATCTGTGGGGATCCTTCTGGCTGAATCTGGCCATCATGGTTCTAATCGGTGTAGGCGTTGGGAGTTATGAAGGTGTTACGGATGCCATGCTGCTTGATCTACATGATAGAAGGCAAGGTCTTCATATTAATGTCAACCACTTTTTCGTAACTTTTGGATCTATTCTCTTAACCGTCTATTTGATATTTTTGGATATAAATTGGCGTCGATCCCTCGTCCAATCGGCCGCCCTTGTATTATTTTTGGCTCTGTTCTTTGCCCTGGCCAAGGTAAAGCGAGAGAATGCTGCGGCCGAGTCATACATCCAGCGGATCCGGCTTTTATCCCGAGATAGAACAGTGATCGCCATGTTTTTAGCTTCAACCTTGGTTGTAGGTGTTGAACTCGGCGTCCTGGGCATCCTTACAACTTATCTCATGGATTTACGAGATTTTTCACAAACAACATCTAAAATTGGCTTACTTGTATTTCTGTTGGGGATCGCTGTAGGGAGGGTGGTGGTCGGGATAATTAGCCGGAGCGAATGGATAACCCAGCTGCTCCTGATGTTATTTGGCCTGGCAACGATTGTGTTTAGCGGCATGTTTTACCTCAATATTGGAGGGTGGACGTACAGCGTCATTTTCGTTGCTGGCTTATCAATAGCTGGCTTGCTACCTCTGATGATAACTTTAGCCGGTCAGATTTACCCAGATATGGCGGGAACAGTGATCGGCTCTATTAAAGTAGCGATTCCTGTTGGCGGAATCTTGATTCCTTTGATCATGTCCCTATTGGTTCGCCACTCTTCTCTGCAACTGTCTTTAATAATCTTTCCTCTGTCAATGTTATTAGCCTTTTTAATTTTATACTTTCAATTTAGACAAGTTCGCTCATTAGAAAGCCCACCAGCCTGATATCACTGCGAAGCGGATCCTGAACAGGACCATCATGGGCGCGGGCAATTGCTAGATTTCTCTTTATATGATAAAGTTCCCTCGTTGTTAAGTTTGATTCGGACAATAAATGATGGCCGTCTAGACTTAGGACATGGACGTTCGTCATTTTTTTATTGGGCTGAAGCTGGAGTCCGAATAATTGTTAGACCAGCCACCCAAGGAAGGAAATACAATGAGTGATCAAGAAACTGGGACCGTGAAGTGGTTCAATTCAGATAAGGGTTATGGATTTATCGCCCGCGATGCAGGCGGCGATATTTTCGTACATTATTCGGCGATAGAAGGCGCTGGTTTTCGCGTGCTAGATGAAGGCGATCGAGTCACTTATGTCGTCGGGGAAGGTAGGAAAGGTCCCGCGGCTCAAAACGTTCGTCGAGTTACAGAACCCGAACAATCGTGATAGATTCCTCTCTAGTTGTTGACCGGGATGTTGTTGTATCAATTGATTACGTCCTAACACTGGCAAACAGTGAAGAAATTGATCGCTCTGATCCTGGTGAACCCCTCGCATACCTCCATGGAAGTGGGCAGATAATTCCTGGGCTTGAAAAAGAGCTTGGTGGACTATCTGTTGGCGATCAGAAGCAGGTTGCCCTTTCACCATCCGATGGGTATGGCGAGATCGATCCTGAGGAATTTATTACATTACCTCGCGATGCTTTTCCCAGCGATATGGAAATGGAAGTGGGAGAAAAGGTATTTTTTCGTGAGAGCGACGATGAATCGGAAATCGAAGCCTATGTGGCTGAGATCGGTTCAGATAATATCAAATTGGACATGAACCACCCTCTAGCTGGGGAAACCTTGCATTTTGATGTTACCGTTGTGGGGCTGCGGCCGGCGACAAGCGAGGAGCTGTCGCACGGCCATGTGCATGGCCATGGGCACGTACATTAGCTTGACACCCTTAACAATTAAAATAGCAAATTAGTAAAATCGGGTTGTATGTACATACGACCCGATTTTGGTTTAAACAGCGGACAATACAAGATTGGCACTCATGAAGCCAAGACCAATATCAAGATCTAGGCTTGACGTTGTTTCCTATTAATGAGGCGTTCAAAACAGTTCCCAAAGGTGACGGAAAGCAGTGAATTCGCCTGATGTTATCTATAAATGGTTGGACCAATCTGATTTGGATCTTATCGTTGAAATAGACCGGTCTGAGCATATAACCAAGACATTTCTTCAAAAAGGACCTGATCTAACTATCCAGGATGTTGATTGGCAAGTACCAGGTTGGGTGACCGAAGGGGAAGGCGACCACAGCATAAATCATATAAAATCTTTCTGTTCTGATCACCTCGGGCGTGGGGCTGTGATGTTGGGGGCTTTTACCAATGGAAGGTTGGTCGGAGTGGGTATATTGCAGCCTAATCTTCGACCATCAACAGCCCAAATAGCATTTCTTCATGTCAGCCTTTTATACAGACGGATTGGAATCGCCAGCCGGATTTTAAAGGATCTGATTAAAAGCGCTGATGAGCAAGGAGCTAAAAGAATTTATATCTCGGCTACGCCATCTGGATCGGCCGTGGGTTTCTATCTCCACCACGGTTTTAGGCCCACAGGTAAACCTTTGCCCGAACTTCTTTCCCTAGAACCAGATGACATTCACATGGTCAAACGGCTGTAGATGGCCAGAAAACGCGCTCTGTCTGAATTGATCCCCCCATTTCGACTGTATATCTCTGCTGGTCGCGACCTGCGTCCGGAGAGGGAGTTATTAGGAGCAGCGATAGCAGAGATACCGATTGACCTGGGCTGGCGGATTAATTATTCGCCTTTGGGAAACGAACCACTGGACCTGGAGGTGATCGGATCATCAGATCTCCATTTTGTATTGATGGGTGGAGATATAAGCGCGCCAGTCGGATTGGTGCACTACTATGCCAGGCGGAAAGGTAGGCGGTCGACTCTATTACTGAAGGTAGGGGTGAACCGCACCCTTGCGGCGATTAATTTCATTCGTTTTCTGGGGAATAGTGATCAGTGGCAGCCTTTTAGCGATAGAAACAGTTTACGATCCATATTTCTAAAGACGATAAAATCCAGATTGGTAGAGATGTCGACTCACTTTCGTCTTTCGGAGGAAGAAGTTGATAAGCTGCTGACCTGGGGCGCTGAAATCGACGATCGGGATGGGATAAGCGAGGCAGAGCTTGGAAGGGGCGCCGGCGACAGCAGCGTCGTCTTGTCGGTGGA